>DANJ01000018.1:37225-43914 GCA_002497285.1 Candidatus Pacearchaeota archaeon UBA92 | reverse complement strand
AACCTGTGTTTCCATTTTTATCTCCACGCGAAGCGCGTTGTCGTGCTCCGCAAAGTTTATTTACGTGAGAAAGCTACCACTACAAATGTTGTTCAGGGAGCAACAACTTGCTCTCCCTGTTTTATATTTATTTTAGTAGAAATAATTACCGCAATTCATTCATTGGCTTGAAAGCCAAGGATTTCTTGCGGAAGGATTAACAGTGGAAGCTTCAAATCAATTCAGAGATTTGCCATTTGGGGAGATTCCAAAAGACATTGTAAGAGACCCTGAATATGGGGTTTACCATATTTCACCTCCAAAGAATCAAGTTCCAGAATTTATACTTGAAGGAGTGTATAGCATGTTATCAAAGAAACAAGCTCCAGGCGACCAGATTAGAGTAAGTTTAAATTATGTAGCAAGTGATTAAATTTATAATCTCATTTTCTGAATAATTCTATGGACCTCCGCAAAGAAATAAGAAAATTGTCTAATCCTGAAAAAGCTAAAGCATACGCGAGATTCTTCAAGACGGGCAAGGACGAGTATGGCGAGGGAGATAAATTTCTGGGGCTGACTGTGCCTGAAAGCAGGGAGATTGCAAAGAAATTTATTGACTTGGATCTTAATGAAATTAATGAACACTTGAAATCTGAATGGCATGAGGAAAGACTAATTGCCCTGCTGATATTGGTTGAAAAATACAATAAAAATCCGATAGACCGGAAAAAGATATTTGACTTTTATCTTTCTAATTTGGAACAGGTTAATAATTGGGACTTGGTTGATTTGAGTGCTTCAAGAATTGCAGGACATTTCTTATTTTATTTTGGAAAAGATTATGAGATTTATAAAATGCTGTTAAGAAAAATGGCAGAATCAGAAAATCTGTGGGTGAGAAGGGTTGCTATAATTTCCACGTTGTATTCTATCAGCCAGAATAAATTTGAAGATACATTAGAGATTAGCAGATTATTATTATCGGACAAGCATGACTTAATCCATAAGGCTGTCGGCTGGATGTTGAGAGAAGTTGGAAAGAGGGACGAGAAAGTGCTAAAGGATTTTTTGAAAGATAATTATTCTGAATTGCCGAGGACAACATTAAGATATGCAATTGAGAGATTTCCTGAAGATGAGAGGAAGAAATGGCTGGGAGGCAGTCAATAATCTCTTATTTCAAAAAAATCAGCCAGTTTAATTAATTCAAATTTATATTGGGAATCTGGAACAATTTCCAGTTTTGTTTTTGATTCTGATATGAATTTTTTCAATATTGATCGAGCATATTTAATTGAACCGGTTTGTTTTATTATATCTATTGCTTGTTTTATTTCTTCGGGAGTGTTTTCTTTTTTGTCTAAAATCTCAAGTAATTTATTTTTTAATTCTTGCGAAGAATTATTTAGTGAGTGGATTACCATTAAAGTTCTTTTTCCTTCTGCTATATCCCTCCCCAGACTTTTTCCAACTTTTTCCTCTTCGCCAAGCAAGTCAAGTAAATCATCTTGAATTTGGAAAGCTATACCAATTGAATTTCCGTAATCTGAAAGCGCATCGATTATTTTTTCATTGTCTGTAGCAAGTATTGCTCCTATTTTGATTGCAGATTTTATCAAGGTCGCAGTTTTTTTGTAAATCATCTCAAAATATTCTTCTTCGGTTATATCTGAAGACTTTTCAAAATCTACATCTAACATCTCTCCATCTAATATGGCCATTGCTGTTTCCGCTAAAATTTCGGTTACCTTATCTTTATTTTTTCCTAAACTTTTATCTTTTGCGATTATTAGAAAAATCAAATTCTGCAATATGTCTCCTGCGAGTATTGCCGTATTCGCGTCCCACTTTTTATGCACCGTTGGAGATTTTCTTCTTGTCTCACTTTCATCAATAATATCGTCGTGAATCAATGTCCAGTTATGAAGATATTCTATTGAAGTCGAGGCTATAGAAATGGCATCTAGATTATTTCCTCCTGCGGCTTTATGTGCTAAAGCGAGTAAGAGAGGCCTTATTCTTTTTCCACCTGCCCTTATTAAATGGGTAGAAGATTCTCTTAATTTTACATTTTTTATCAACGAAAAATTCCCTTCTATAGATTCATCTATGGCAATTTTTTCGTTTTGTAATAACTTCCAAAAATCCATAAAATTGTTTAATTGGAGAGTTTATATAAATTTTTATACTTTTTATTTTAACTTTATTTATGAAAACTATTAAAGAACTGCTTGAATTCGGCTTCATCAACATAGACAAGCCAAGTGGCCTGACAAGCTTTGTTGACGGACAAATTATTCTAAACCTACGCTATATGATGCGCTAAATGCTTCGTTTGGCTTAAGAATAATGAGCCCGTCTTTATTGTTGAAGGCATTAGTGTTTGATGTCATTGGTTCTATTGCGATAGATTTTCTCGAAGGGGGTATAAATACCTGCAGATGATTATATTTGTTTTTTTCTGCTTCCTGCCATAAAACGATTGTTGCATTTTTCTTCTTTGAGAATAGCGATGTTTTTACCATCCCTGTTGTTTTTATTTTGAATCCGGTATCAAATTTCGTTTTGCTAATTATTGATTTTTGAGAAAAATTTTCAAATTCTTCTGTTTTCCCTGTTGGGATCATTCTTTCATTAACAATTATTTTTTCTACGGTAGGCATTTGCAAATACAAATCATCAACTTGCTCGTTGAAAGTAAAATGGGGATGCCATCCGTCAGCAATAGGCATCTTTTTATCGCCAATGTTTAATATTTCAGTCTCGACTTTCAGCCCCTTAGAATTTAGTGTGTAAGCTATAGTCAAGATGAATCTGAATGGAAACCCATTTTCTTCTTCGTTATATTTATATTCAAGAACTATTGAAGCCTTTTCTTTTGATTCGAATAAATCTTTTAAGGTAAAAACTTTATTATATAAAAAACCATGAATTGCATTGTTTTCACTTGCAACGTTTATCGGAAGCCGAAAAATTTTATTTCCAAATAAATATCTCCCATTTTCAATTCTGTTGGGGAATGGAGAAAGTTTTGCTCCTTTAAACCACTCATTATTAAGCATATCTGAAGGAGTTTTATCGCCGTCGAGTATTGAAATTAACTGGCATTTCTTCAGAACGATTTCATTTACATTTGCTCCGAATGAAGGAATTATTGAGACAAACTCCCTTGTTTCTGAATTAATCAGTTTAAATTTCACGAATTTCCCGAATCTTTCTTTTTTTACATTAAACATGCAATTATACCTATGATAAAGGTTAAAAGCTTTCTTAATGAAAATTAGGCATGAAAACTATTAAAGAACTGCTTGAATTCGGCTTCATCAACATAGACAAGCCAACTGGGCCTACAAGCTTTGTCACCGGACAGATCGTGAAAAATATGCTTGGCTTGAAGAAAACAAGCCATCTTGGCACGCTGGATCCTATGGTTACAGGAATACTGCCTATCGCTCTTAATCGGGCATGCAGGCTAAATGAATATTTTATGCATAGAGATAAAACTTATGTCGGAATAATGAGGCTACACGAAGATGTTAATGATGACAAGCTTAATGATGAAATGGAAAAATTTCTTGGAAAGATTATCCAGATGCCTCCTGTAAGAAGCAGGGTTAAAAGAGCTGAAAGGGAAAGAGAAATAAAAAGGTTTGAAATAATTGAAAGAGATGGAAAAGATTATTTGTTCATATCTGAAGTTCAAGCTGGAACTTATATAAGAAAATTAATTCACGATCTTGGAGAAAGAATTGGCGGGGCGCATATGCTTGAATTGAGAAGGATTAGAGCGGGCTTATTTTCGGAGGAAAATATCGTAAATTTATATGAATTTGAAAAGGCGGTTAAAGCCTGGAAAAACGGTGATGAGGGTGAATTGAGAAAAATCATAATTCCTGCAGAAGAGATGATAAAAAAAGTATTGCCTGTTGTGGATGTCGAAGAAAGGCAGCTCAAGGGCCTGCTGACTGGAAAACCTCTACACAAGGGCGAAGCTAATGTTAAAGACGAAAAGTTTGCGATATTTTGCGGTGAAAAGTTCATCGGGGCTTATAAGAAAGTCAATGAAGGAGAGATCATAGCAAGGGCTGAATTCGTGTTCAATTAACTATTTCTTCTTAGAATATATACCTGTCATCAATATCGAAATACCTATCAGAAGGATGGGCAAATCATAGCTTGAAGATATTGAAAAATTGGCGGGAGAAAATGAAATCATGTTCATTATAGAAATCGCTATCACGACAATGCCTATGATTATTTGCAAAGCTGAAAGGGCCCTTTTATTCATCCGCTTAGGTGTCACTTTTAATTTAAATACCTTTCTTAGGGCGAAGAAATTTAAAGCCTGATTTATAAGAATTGGAGTGAGAGAGTTTATTTATTATTCGAGAACTGCACCAACGTCCGGAAATTATATCAGCGATGATCTTATGAGGTCGGGAAGAATTGATATTGCAATACACACTGTGATTGCCTCTTTCTTCTTGAGCCATAATTTTAGAAATGATGTAAAACTGCACCTATGCTTTGCAGGACCTCCTGACCCTCCAAAACATTTGGAATTGATGCCAAATACAGAAGGCACTACCGGAGTTGATAAAATATACTTGAGCAAGAAGGATGTCGGATGGGTTTTGAAGAAGCTCTTATACAAATACAGGAAAGGGGTTAAGCATGAAGCTTTTCCAGGATACTGGATTGAAAAAAAAGGTTTTCTTGAAATAGTGAAAGAGCTTGACAAAGAGGGAAGAAACTTGTATATTCTCGATGAAAAGGGCAAGGATATAAGAAAGGTAAAAATAGGAAAGAACCCTGTATTTATTCTTGGAGATCACTTGGGACTTCCTACAAAGGAATTAAAAAGACTGAAGGGGATGTGCACTCCTGTTTCAATTGGAAAGAAAACTTATTTTGCTTCGCAGACGGTTGCTATCGTTAATAACGAGGTAGACAGAAGAGAAGACGCTGGGGAATTATAACTTCTATTTGGAATATAGATATATATACAAAAGTTCATTTGATTTTTAATCTATTCGATGAATAGAGTTGAGTGAAAGGAGGTGTAAATATGGAAAGACGAGAGAGGAGTAGAATCTTTACAACGGTTATTGTTTCTGTAATTGTTGCGATTATAGCTTCTATTGCTACTGTGAGCTTAATGGCAAATGATACTTTGCTTGGACCTCCTAGAACCAACGCTAAAGCTCCTATAGATTATTCTCCAGTAGATGAGCAGGCGTTTAGAGCTAACAGGTTTATACATGATGTTAGTACAAACATGAGTTATGTAGATATAGAGATGTGGAAGGAAAATACGTGGGCAGTGGTCTGCATGGAAAAAAGAGCAGGAGATATATGCGATGTTCGATATATGGAAATTAGAATAAAAGCTATAGATGTTCCTGAAAAAAAAGTAACTTTGGAATCAAATGCTTTTTTAGTTAAATCTCCGAAATCGCTGGATTCTATAAATGTTCAAAATAAGGAATACTGGATAGGTTATCTGTATTAGTAAACCTTAATTTTTTTATTTTTCTTTTTTATTTATCTTTAAGATATCATTTTTCCAGCACAATAATTATTAAAAAGCCAGTATTACCTGGAAAGGGATGGTAAAGGGGGTTGCAATCAAGTTTTCGTCTTATGGGGAGACTATTCCCAAGCTGCTTAATCTGATAAAGTTTGACAAGGAGTTAAAGAAGCACGACAAGATTGTGCTAAAACCAAGCCTGATTGAAGGGGAGAAGGAAAAGAGCACAAAGGCTGAATTTGTTGAGCAGATACTGAAGTTTTGTGCGGAGAATAAAAATCCCGGGACTGAAATATTTATAGCTGAAGGATGTGACGGGGCAGATACAGAAAATATCTTTGACAAATTTGGGTATAGGGAGCTTTCGGAGAAATATGGCGTTGGTTTGATTGACTTAAACCATTCTGAAACAGAAGTTATTGAAAGAGATGATTTTTTGAGATTTAGTGATATATATTATCCTAAAATACTTAAGGAAAGTTTTGTCATCTCTTTGCCATTTCTTAGGGAAGATAATGAACTTGAGATGGCTGGCTCCTTGAGTAATATGATTGGCGCTTTTCCTTCTTCAAAATATACTGGATTTTTCTCATCTAATAAGAACAAGATAAGAAAATGGCCCATGAAATATGCAATTCATGATATTTTAAAATGTAAAATGCCTGAATTTAGTATAATTGATGCATCGAGTAAAGGAGGGATATTAGCAGGACAGCCATTGGAGATGGATAAACAGGCTGCAAAGGCTCTAAAACACGATTGGAAACAGATAGGCCATTTAAAATTGGTTGATGAGGGTTTCCACGAGAAAGATAAGGATAAAAAGGTAGATGAATTAGAAGAATTATGAAAAAATCTCGAAGGTTCTTTATTACAGGAAGTTTACAACCTGTATTATTTCATGCTTTTATTAAAGAAAATGCAGATAATTTGAAGATTAAGGGCTTTGTCAGGACTCTTGATGATAGAAGGATAGAAATATTTATTGAAGGAGATGCAGATTCGGTTGATAAAATGAGTGCATTGTGTAGGAGAGGAACTAAGCATTCAATGATAAGAAATGTTGAGGAAAGAGAAGGTAGTTACCAGGGTTTTGGCGAATTTAAGATATTAAAAATATAAAAAATTAAAAATTTTTCTTTTATTACTCTGGTTCTTCTGTTTCAGCAGGTTCTTC
>DANJ01000018.1:0-37100 GCA_002497285.1 Candidatus Pacearchaeota archaeon UBA92 | reverse complement strand
CTGTTTCAGCAGGTTCTTCTGATTTGTCAGTGGGTTCTTCAGATTCATCCTTGCAGGAACAACCACAGCTATCGCAGTTGCCGCACTTTTCACAGACGTTATCAGATTCTTCTCCACATGTTGTACAATTTGCCATCTTTACCTCCTCTTCGGCTAAGAAATTAGGTTATTTAAAGATAGCCCTTTACTAAAATATATAAACAAACCTATTCTACTCATTTCTATGGGAAGACAAGACCAAATAATCAATGAAAGATTGAGAAAGATAAAAGAGCTAAAAGAATTAGGAATTGAGCCTTATCCACACAAATTTCATGTTAAAAATTATGCCTCTGATTTGCAGGAAAAATATAAAAAATTAAAAAATGAGTCTAAAAAGAAGGATAAAACAGTCATTGCTGGAAGGCTGATGAGTTTTAGAGATCTTGGAAAAATAGCTTTTGGAGTTTTAAGAGACAATTCAGGAGAAATACAAGTAATGCTTCAAGAAAATGAGACAGGGGAGAAGGTTAGGCAGTTTGTTAAAAAATATATTGACGTTGGAGATTTTATTGGGATTGAAGGAGAAATATTTAGAACAAAGAGAGGTGAGTTGAGTGTCGTAGTTAAAAAACTGGAATTATTGAGTAAATCTTTACTACCCTTGCCAGAGAAGTGGCATGGTTTACAAGACAAGGAAGAGAGATATAGAAAAAGATACTTGGACTTAATTGTTAATCCGGAATCTAGAAAGGTTTTTGATAAACGGGAAAAAATTATTGATGCTATTAGAGAATTCTTGAAGAGTAAGAAGTTTAATGAAGTTGATACGCCGTATATGCAAACTATTTACGGGGGTGCGAATGCAAAGCCATTTAAGACTCATCTGAACGCCTTGGATATTGATTTGTTTCTTGCGATTTCCCCGGAGTTGTATTTGAAAAGATTAATTGTTGGAGGGTATGAAAAAGTTTTTACCATTGCAAGAAACTTTAGAAATGAGGGAATAGATAGATGGCATAATCCAGAATTTACAATGATGGAAATTTATCAAGCTTATGCTGATTATAATGATATGATGGAATTGTTTGAGGATTTATGGATTTATACAATGAAAAAAGTTAATGGAAGTACTAAAATTAAGTTTAGAAATGAAACTGTTGATTTTAAGAAACCTTGGAAAAGAATGACTATGATTGAGGCTATAAAGAAATTTGCAAATTTAGATGTAGGAGACAAGAGTGATAAAGAGCTTTTAGAGTTTATGAAAAAACACAATGTTGAAAAGAAAGGAGATTCGTGGGGTTGGTATGTGCAAAACATATTTGAGCATTTTTGCGAGGAGAAAATTATAGAGCCTACTTTTATTATAGATCATCCCTTGGAGACTACTCCACTATGCAAACTGCATAGGAATGATAAGCTTTGTAGACTAATAGAAAGATTTGAGCCGTTTTGTATGGGTGCTGAACTTGGAAATGCTTATTCTGAACTTAACAATCCAATTTTGCAAAGAACTTTGCTTGAAGAGCAGGAAAAAATGTTGGGAGAAGGAGATGAAGAAGCAAATCCTTATGATGAAGATTTTGTCAATGCCTTGGAAATAGGGATGCCACCTACTGGCGGACTTGGATTGGGAATAGATAGAATGGTTATGTTACTTACTGGACATGAATCCATAAGAGATGTTATTATGTTTCCGTTCATGAAACCTGTTGATGAGAAAAGGAGAGAAGATGGTGGACTTGATAATAAAAAGTAAGATAAAATCGGCTGTTCCTGATATGAGTGTTGCTGGAGATGTTGCTGAAGCCTTGAATAAAAAAGTTTTGAAGTTACTTGATGAGGCAGCCAATAGAGCTAAGCTTAATGGAAGAAGAACCTTACAGGCGAGAGACTTGTAAAATGTCAAACAAGGCAAAGGGGAGCAGAGTTGAAAGGGAATTGTTAACTTTATTTACAGAAAACGGATGGAGATCTGCTAGAGTTGCTGGAAGTGGTACAAATGAAAACACTTTTTGTGATTTAGTTGCTGGAAAAGCTGGAAGGAAAGCTGTTGCCGTGGAAGTTAAATCTTGTAAGAAAGATAGGATTTACATAACTAGGGAACAAATAAACGATTTCGTTGTTTTTTCGAATATTATGGGTTTGAAAGCAGTGATTGCTGTCAGGTTTAATTATGAGGGCTGGCTTTTTTTGAATCCAAAAGACATGGAGGATACAGGAAATAATTGGGTTGTTAGTTTAAATAATGCTAGGAGTAAAGGAAAAAGATTTGCACAGTTTTTTAGTTAAGTCATCACTTTTTCTTTAGTAATATATTCATAAGCCGAAAAGGCCGCGGTACATCCATCGGCAACTCCTGTAATTAATTGCTTAAATGGTTTGTCTGTAACGTCTCCGGCTGAGAATACCCCTGGAACATTTGTCGAAGAATCGATATGGTTTATTATTATTTCTCCCTTGCTGTTGAGCTTAACGCCGAGCGGTTTTGCTAAATCTGATAAGACTATGTGTCCTATTGCTACGAAAACTCCATTCAATTCTAGTTCTTTCTTTCCCTTATGGGGTTTATCCAGTGAAACGGATTCAACAAATTGTGCACCTTTAATTTCGATAAGATTTGTTTTATTTATAACTTCTATTTTCTTATTTTGTTTTATTCTTTCTAGATTTATTGGCTCCGGATGAATTTCATCTCCCCTGTAAATGATATAAACTTTCTTTGCATATTCGGTTAGAAGCAAGGCATCTTTAGCTGCAGAATCTGAACCGCCTATTACTGCAACAGTTTTGTTTTTGAATAGTGGTCCATCGCATAAAGCACAATACACAACCCCTTTATTTTCAAACTCCTTACTTCCTGGAATGTCTAATTTTCTCCATTTTGTTCCGGTTGCAAAAAGAATGGTCTTTGTATTATATTCAGATTTATCTGTCTTAATAATGAAATATTTCCCCTGCTTTTTTATTTCTGAAGCTTTCTCTTCTTTTATTTTAACATTTTTATAACTTCTGGCGTGGTCTTCAATTTTCTTTGCTATTTCTGTTCCAGAAAGTTTGATGAATCCAGGATAATTTTCTACTACGTTCGTTGTGGTTATTACCCCTCCAACTGGAAGCTCGGAGCCGTGAGAATAGCCTAAAACAAGTGTTTTCAAGCCAAGACGAGCAGAGTACATTGCTGCTGCCAGACCGGTTCCGCCTGCCCCGAGAATTATAAAGTCGTAGTTTTCCATTTTAAGTTTAGATAGTAATTATTAAAGAATTGGGTATATAAAATATTCGTTGACAATTATGTTTATATAAGTTGAGTTTTTATATTAACTATGAAAAAAAGGTTGGTGATATTTGCCCTGCTCATGATTCCTTTTGCTATAGCCATTTCAACTGATATGAAAGTAACATATATGCCTGGAGAAACTGCAATCTTTACAATTCAGGGCAACATACTTGAGCCGATATTTAATGTGGATTTAAAATTTTTAAGAGATGGACATATAGAAGTACCTTTTGATTATGATATAAAAAAAATAAATGGCAAATATTATGTCTATATGGTTATGCCTAACAATATTAAAGAAAATGTTAGTTCTGATTATACTTTTTTGATAAAAGACTTAGCAACTACTGTTAATGGCCAGAATCAGAAGATTGATTTTATGCAGAACTTTTCTGTTTCAGGAGAACTGATTGATTATTCAATTACACCTGGAATTGTTTCTTCCAGCGATAATTTTGAGATTGAAGTTACTCTTAATGGGGATTTGGATAAGAGTATCGAAGTTAGTCTTCCTTTTCAAAGAGAAATATTGTTGAAGCCTGGAAAGAATACCATCAGATTTGATATTTCCGATGTTTCTGGAGGTTTTTATGAAATCAGTGTTGGAGATTATGTCCTTCCAGTTTCTATAATAAAGGAAACTAAGGGGCAAATTTTTCCATTCAAATTCAGTCCTTTTGAAATAGAGAGCACTATTTTGAGAGGAACCGATAGAGCTTATCCGTTTGATTTAATTTATACAGGAGAAGGAAATGCGATTGCTGATTTTTCTTATAATTCCCAAATTTTTGATATAACTCCTGCGTTCCCAGAATTTTTTGAGCCCGGTAAATTATATGAATTTAGTCTTAATGTGAAAAATCCGGGAAAAGATATTGATGAGGTGATTATATTAGATTATGGAGGTGATAGTTTCAATTTTCCAGTTAGAATTTTATATACTGAAAACGAGAGCATTATTGGAACTCCTTATTTAGATAACAATCCTAATAATAAAATAGAACATTTCTGTTCTGAACTTAAGGGAAATGAATGTTCTTCTAGTCAAATCTGCTCTGGAGATGTTGTGTCCACAAAGGACATTGAGAAATGCTGTCTTGCAACATGTTCTGAAACGAGTTCTACAAGTTATTCATGGGTAGGATATTTAATTGGTTTTGTGTTATTATTAATTCTTGGTTTTGTTGGACTTCGATATTTTAAATCTAAAAAACAAGGCGATGTTATCAAAGAAAAAATTAACAAGGGCAAAATAGTTCCAGTTATTTAGACTTTTTAGACTTTTTCTTGGTAGACTTCTTTTTGAGAGGTTTATCTTTTTTTTCTTCGACAGGAGGATTTTTATTGAGCAAGTTTATTTTCATATGTTTTTCCAATTCAGGACCCATTTTTTCCCTCAAGTATTCTATCTGCTTTATGAGAATGTCTCTTTCTGTAACCGCTCTTTTTAGTAGTCCTCCCTGATTATGTATTCTCTCTAAAAGGCTATTGAAAAAACTGTTTAAGTTGTCGTTTGAAATTTTAAGATTTTCAGGAGAAATAACTTCTATGTTTGAGGGAGAATAAAGGTAAATTACAAGAAGTATTTTTTCTATTGAATCAAATTCTAATTCAACTTCTGCAAACGCTGTATAAAGGTCTTTTCCCGCTTCTACTTCTTTTGGAGGATGATATTTTTTGTTTGTTATTTTTATGCCTTCTTCAGAACCCATTTTTACTACAAATGTATTAAGAGTTTCGGATAAATGTTCTGCAGGTCTGCCCATCATTTCCATAATTACTCGGGCTTCTATCTTTTCCATTTCTTCTGGAAGAAGTTTGGGCTTTTAAAGTTTCCTGAAAGAAATGAAGATTATTATCATAACACATAATAGGGAAAAGGCATAAGATACCAATAACCTAAAATTTTCCTGTTTGGTTTCATATGAATGATTGTTTGCATCTTGCTTTTTTGGAGGGTTAAGGACTATTTTTTCATTATTTTTATCCTGAATCTGTTGAATTGTCTGGAACTCTATTTCAGTATTTTGATTCTCTTCATTTATTGTTTGCTCTTCTGGTTCTTCGGTAGGGGGCTCCTCTTGTCCAGTATTATTCTCGGGAAGGTCTTCTTGGGTTGAGTTTTGCTCACTTTGATTGTTCTGTTCTATTGTGCAATTATTTTCAGCCCCTTTCGTAGATGAAATAAATTCCCAATTTCCTCTGCAAAGACTCCATGCAAAGTTATCATTATCAGAATCCTGAAAAATATCTGTCTCGTCTATCAACCCCTCTGAGTCAAATAAGTATACGCTCTCATTTGAATTATCCAACCATTGGCTTTCAAACTGAATGACTAGATAACCTCTGAAAATTCCTGTAAGATTATATTTTTTTTCATCTTTATTTTTAAGGTAAGTTCCGTTTAGATTAAAATCTTCTGATGAATATATTTCAACCCACTCATTTCCCGAATCGCTCCCTTCTGGATTAAGTTCGACTTCAGTTAGGATTATTGCTGAAGAAAGATTAGTAACCATAAGAATCATAATAAAGAAGAAGACCGCTTTCATCGCGAATAAATATGGAATCTTTGTCGTCGTTCCAGATATTCCTCGGACTGTTGAGATATAGCTCATCTTTCAAATCCTGCCCTTTGCCTGAATGAATGACAAGATGCTGATTACCGAAAATATCAAACTTCGAGGTTTTTGTGCTTTCATCTTTTAGAGCAAGATTCTTGAAGTCTATCTCGCAAAGGTTATCTATTGTTAATAGTTCATCTTTTTTATTTATTTCTATTTTTAAGCAACCGTTGTATTCTGAAGTTTTCCATATTCCTGATTGTTTTTTTAGGGCATCTGACTCTGCTTTTTCATATAAATTTAGTTCACTATCCTCTACTATGTATTTGTGAACTAATCCAAGCCTTACTAGTTCAAGATTAAGATATTTGTCGCCGTAAATCCTAGCAAGAAGTCTTCCGTATTTTTCAACGCCAGTGACTTCTATCTCTACAGTTTCATTCTCATAATCTTTTAAGAAGTTTGTTGACAATTCTGAAAGAGGCTGATTCTTTTCAGGGGCATTTATGTTTAAAAGACGTATTCTTCTACCATCACCTAAATCTAAAGTATCTCCGTCCAATATTTTAGAAATAATCACTGTTTCTCTTTCTTTAGTTTTATCTTCAAAAGATAAAAGGTATATATTTGAAGCTATTAATCCTGTTATTAGGAGTGAGAAAATGATTGCATATGCTTTTTCCACGCAATATAATAGATGATGAAAAGGTATTAAAAGTTACTTTTATTTCTAATATAATGGTTAATGAAACAGTAATTAATTCATCCGCATTTTTAGTGGATTTTTGGAAATTCATGCCAAACCCTGTTTTAGACGGCATCGGGTTTATTATTAATCTGGCTAAAATTGCAGGAATATTGGTGATTATCTATTTGATATTTTTGATTGTACGCGCTCTTTTCAGGGCAAGGGCAATAAAGAATATAGGTACGATTATGCAGAATATTATGGATATAAATCATAAACTTGACAGGCTAATTTTAATTCTTGAAAAAAAACATTCTGGCTCGGAAAAGGATAAAGGAATAAAAGAGGAAGAGGTTAAAGGCAAAAAATCAAAGAATAAAAAAAGATGGAATATTTTCAAACGTTAAATTTTAAGAATTTCTTTTTTTAAAGATAAAGAATTGTAATATCTTTCTAAGTCCTTATGTTTTATCTCTAAAGTTTCAGTATTTATGTTTGGATGAAACCCTACAATCTTTGCCTGCCAAACTTCTTCATCTATAATCAGTCTAATATTTTTGTTTGTTGAGTTAACAAGATTAAAGATACTTACACTTCCTGGCTCTATCTTTAATTCCTTGTTTAATTCTGAAGGTGATGCAAAATGCAACTTTCTTATTCCGAGATGTTCTCTCAAAATTTTGGTATTTAATCTTTTATCTGCATTCATACCAATAAGATAAAAATTACCTTTATCATCTTTCATAAAAAGAGTTTTGCAATGCATTCCCGGAATATTTTTCTCTATTTTATTTGATTCTATGACTGTGAAAAATGGAGGATGAATATGTATTTTGTATTCAATTTTATGATTTTTAAGATATCCTTCGAGTTTTAAATCCATTTACCTACTCATTTCTTTCAATTTTTTAAGAGTTTCTTCCATCTCGCTATCTGACTTTGACATTGGTCTTCTTATTTGTCTATTTGCTAATGGCGTTCTTGATATTGGTGGGCCAAACCGCTGTCTTGGAGGGGAATATCTTGGAGGCGCCCTTGGTCCTGAAGGTGGAGGAGAACTTTTTCCCTTGTTTCTAAATTTGAACCACCAAACCTTAATTTTATCTCTGTATAATATTCCTAAAACTACTAGCACAATTAATATTCCTAAAAGTATTACCCATATCCAAGCACTGCTACTCGACTTGGGTTTTTCTACACAACATATCAAACCGGGTTCATTGCAGCCATCTGATGTCTTTTCCTCTCCTGAATTACATGAGACAGAGCATAAACCCCCAAAAGATTCACATTCAGTTAATTGAGATGATGCAGGCTTACATGAATCTAGGCAACATGAACCGTCAACAGAGGAGACTGTTGTTCCTGTGCATTCTTGACCAAACGGACAGACTAAGCCATTCTTTTCTACACAAGTTTCTTGAATCAAAGGAATAGAACAACAAGACTGACTATAAGAGGGGCATTCAAAATTTCTTAGTACTTCTCCCCCATTATCCGTACAATCAAACTGCCCTCCGCAGAAATATCCTGCACTCTGACATGATTCAGGCAAAGGTTGTCCACTTCCGCCCTCTCCAGAAACACCCTTAGGCCATCCTGAATATAAAAGAAATGCTGTATCTCTTATGTTATTGTTATTCCAACATCCTTTTGGAGTTTGTACCGACAATAAATATGCTTTTGCAGTCTCTGATTCAACTGCTGATGTTCCTTGTAGAGCCAAAAGCCCTAAAGAGGTGTCATAAAATTTATTATATTTTGTCGTTGGAGCTTCCCAGAATCCTGCGGATTTTTGAGACTGAATTATTTCATTATATTGATCATCGCCTGTTGTTAAAAGATATGAGAATGAACTTGGAAACAACTTCTTGTTGTCTTCTGCTAAAGATAGTAAGTAAGGCAGATATGGTGAAATATCATGATCTGTTTTTTGTAAAGCCAGTGCTCCCCAGAGAGTACCTTCATAATCGCATGTGTTACCTGAGCCGAAACATAATGAATTTACTTTTTCTTCAGTTGTTCCTGATGATGGAGCCGAGTGAGTTTCTGATGTTACGTATATTGTTTGTGAACCTGATTTTTGGTAAAGTAAAGAAGTTATGAAGTCTTCTTCGCATGAAACCTGGAATTTTTTCTCAAAACAATTCCTAGAAATTTGAAGCCAATATCCTGAAGAACTTGGTTGAAGACAGGCTCCTGCCCCACCTGAAACTTTCATATCTTCCCCTATAATGATTGGATAGTCCCTTCCATCATAACTTAATGTGCATTGAGAAGAAATATGGTTCTGAATGTCTATCTGTAAATACCAAGCTAAATCTGTTGCTGACTGATTTTTTGTAAATAAATAAGATTCTATGTCTGAAGTCTTTTTGTTTATTCTATCGTATGTAAGAAGAACTTGTGATGTTTCTTTTATTGTGCATGCTGACTTGGGCCAACAGTTCTGATTTGACCTCTCTGATTCTATTTTATCAGTTAATTTCTTTTCTGAACCTAAAGCAAGAGTTGAAAAAACTGCTTCTTGTAAAGAAAAAGATTCTGAAGATTTGTTTGCTACTTCGTTATTTAGACATTGATATGCTTTATCGACACCCTCTTCTTGAGCTACAACAAGGAAAGACAAAACTAGTATTAATAGCAAGAATAATACACCTAATTTCCTCATGGTTTATTAAAGAAGTGTGTGTTTAAAAAGATTCTCTTATAATCTGGATTGTTATTATTTTATGTATTGATAGAATTTATTTTTTGCGGATACGGGCATATATATAAACTCTTAATAAGTTAAGAAAGATATGATTAAAGAGTGAAATGAGGTGGATTAAAATATGAAAAACAATTGGTGGTGGATTATTACGGTGATTGTAGTTGTTGGGTTGATTTTTTGGTCTAGTAATACTGGAGCATTATTTTCTCCTCGTCCTTCAATTATTGCTAAGAATAATACAAATTCCACAAACTCTACAGGTTTACCTGATTTAACAATAACTATTTTGGAAGCTAATGTTAGCTATGTTCAAAATAATTCTGGAAATGCAACAGGTTATTGGCAAGCAGACATAGGCGCTTATGTTAAGAATGTAGGTAGAATTAGTGCTCCGATATCTAGGACAAGCTTTTTAGTTACAGGTTTTGGAACAAGATATATTTCTACATCTAATTTGGCTCCTGGACAGGGAATTCTTGTTAGAGATAAGTATACAAACATTCAGAGAGGCACTTACAATGTAACTGCTACTACAGACGGAAGATTTGAGATATCAGAATTGAACGAAAATAATAACGGCAAGTCTACCAGGTTCACAGTCTAAAGAAAAAATTTATTTTTATTTTTATTTGTTTCTTACTTTTTTTGATACTTCTGAAATTGGGTTCTTGGCTTCAGGCTTTACATCAAAAAGCTTTAAGTCCTTGTAGAAGTTTTGATTTGAATAGTTTGGGGGTAGGATCTTCCGCTTTTGCTTTAGGTGCCAGTCTATCTGGCTTTTCAAATATCCTTCCTTGAGAGGAGGATTATTTTTCTTATTCCATTCTCTACAGATATTGTTTACTTTTTCCGGAGGATAATTTATGGAACGAAGAAAAGTTATTAGAATGAATAAGCCTCTCTTCCTTCCGTCCTGTAATCCTTTAAGGAGTGTTTTGATGGTCTTTGGAAAATCATGTTCAGTTATGTTTGATAAGTCTAATTCTTGATATTCTTGGCTGCTGTATTTCTTGGTTATTTCGTCTTCGTATCTTGTATCGGTTAATTTCTTCCATTTTAGGGCTTTTTGTAATAGTGAAAGGGCTTCATCTTTTTCAGCCTCAGGATAAAAACTCCTAACTTTAACTTTAAACGGGTCTGCGTCTCTTGGATTAAATCCTTGAATTTCGTCTTTTGTAAGGACTATACTTGCCAAAGTAGTTTTTTCATGCAAAGAATATGGCATTCTGAATAAATGCCTTGGTGCAACTAAGACTAAGTCTAGAGAGCCAATCATTTCCCCTGAGACTTCTTCTTTAAACTCTTCAGAATATTTACTTTTTTTTGCTTCAGAGGTATTAGTTACTGAATTTCTTGTTGGAGATTGAGTCTTATCTTGTGATGAATAACCACAAGCTTCGCAGAAAAAATATTCCTTATCATTTAAAACATTATAAAATCCAGGACAGGAGGGGTCTGCGCATTTCAATTTTCTTTTTGTGACTTTTAAATTTGGTCTTTCTAAAAAATTTTTACATCTTTCGCATTGTAGTTTTACTATATTTCCTTTTTTAGAAGTTTTATTGCAATTAGGACAACGCAATTCAGTTATTTCTTCCCTTGAGATATTTGTTCTTTCTTCTAAAGCTTTGAAATTTATATCCCATTTACTTATCAGTCTATTATATTCAGGTTTTATCTCATTCATTAAGAATTGACATATTGCTCTCGGCCACTCCGGGAAAGCCTGGTTTTTTTTAACTTCTTGGAATTCATCTGGGAAAGCCTTACCAGGAACTAAGATATGGAATCCTTTGCTTCCTGAAAATTTGATGGCATAATGTTTTATTCCGTTTTCTTCAAGAGTTTTTATCAAAAGTGCGGTTGCTAGTTTAGATGAATCAAGATATGGAGAATCTACATCTATTAATAAGTCCCAAGATTCCCTTAAAGAGATTAATTCTTTAGGAGATAAGTCCAAATTTAACTGCATTGGGTCCCTCCATATTTCTTCTGATGCATGAAATGATGTTGCTCCTTTCTTTACTGCTGCTAAAATGTCTGAAGGGTATTGTAGGGAATCTGGTCGTTTGCCGAAACCCTCAAAATACCTTAGAACTATTTCTCTATTTTTTGCAAAATCAAACAATGCTTTTTGCACCCTAGGATTAGAGTAATACATGCTTGTTATAGATCGAATGCGTTCCTCTTTTTCTGACATAATATTGGATAAAGGAAGGGATATTTATGGTTTGCTGTACTTGGATTATTAGAAATATATATATAGGTTATTCTTGTGTTTAAAGTAATTGTGAAATAAGATGGTGAGAAGAAACAAGGATAAGAGATATTTATTCTTAGGAATTGCTATTGCGGTTATTCTTGCTGTTGCTTTGATTATTAATTCTGAAAAAATTCAACTTGGCCCGCCTTTAGATGGCGAGCTGGAAGGTTTATTCGGTAATAGGATTTATACTGATTTGGTAGCTGCTTTGGCGAATTGTGAGGCCAGAGCAACTGCAGAGTTTATTGAAGTTTCTACATGTGAAGGTCTGAAAGGTATTGATAATAATCTAAGGAAAAATTACAGATTAATGAATGATTTGACATGTAATTTCGAGCCAATTGCATTTGGAGCAGGAGATTTTAAAGGAATTTTTGATGGGCAGAATCATACTGTAAATTATGAATATACGTCGGATAGCCGTGGAAAAGTAGGATTGTTTTCTGATGTTGGAAATTGTGGAATTATAAAGAACTTGCATGTTGATGCTAATGTAAAAGGAACTTCGAGAGTGGGTGCTATTGCTGGATATGTTTACAAGGGAATTTTGAAAGAAGTTTATGCTACAGGAAATGTTGAGGCGACCGCGGAGGCCGTAGGAGGATTAGTAGGTGGATTGGAGTCAGGAGGAATAATTGATTCTTATTCTGAAGTGAGTGTTCAAGGAACAGAGAAAGTCGGGGGGCTTGTTGGTGCTATGTGGAAATCTCTAAATGAGGAACAGACACCAATTGTAAAGAATACTTATGCAAACGGAAAGGTTATTGCCGGAGGGGCACAGGCAGGAGGATTGATAGGGTTATGTGATTATCAGCCTATGAGTTCTTATTGGAATTTGGATGTTTATTTTGGAGATAACGGATGTGGCGTCGGCAAGACAGATGGGGAGATGAAGCAACAAGCAACATTTGTCGGATGGAATTTTGCAAAAACATGGAGAATTGATGAAAGTGCTGACTATCCGAGATTGAGATGGCAGGAAGAAGAATCTGATTGTATTGAAGTCTGGACGGCAGAAGATTTGGATAATGTGAGGAATGATTTGAGTGCGTGTTATAAGCAGATGGATGATATCTCCTTAGGTCGTTTTGATAATTGGGAGCCAATAGGAGATCATCTTGTACCATTCTCGGGAAAATATACTGGAAATTATAGAGTTATAAGTGGTATGGATATTGAGGTAACTGGAACTTGGGGCCATGATTTATATGTTGGGCTTTTTGGGCATAATAGTGGAGTCATAGAAAAAGTTGTAATTGAGAGAGCTGATGTGTCAAATGAAAGAGCCAAGGCTCCTGAGCAATATTTTGGAATACTTGCTGGGTTAAATACAGGCACAATAGATGATGTGAGAGTTAGAGAAAGTAAATTAGCAGATAGAGGAATATTTGGCACCGGAGCAATCGCAGCAACTAATGAGGGCAACATAAATAATGCTGTTGTTGTAGATACCATAATAAAGGGGAGCTGGAGTACTGGAGGTATTGCAGGATTTAATAGGGGCTTGATTGAGAATTCAAGTGTTTATTCTGAATTTGGGGAAATAATTTCTTATGGTCCCGCTACTGGAGGATTGGTTGGTTCCTTAGAAGATGGGGGAATTGTAAGAAAGAGTGATTCAGATATTGTTGTTAGGGGAGATAGTGGGGCGGGAGGATTAGTAGGTGATGTAGAAACAGGATTTATAGAAGATTCCAGTTCTGTAGGAGATGTTTATTCATCTGATCCTGGAAGGGGCTTGGGCATTGGTGGATTAGTAGGTTATGCCGATGGACTTATACTGTCTGATTCTTATGCAACAGGAAATGTTTATGACGGAAGAAATGCGATTGGTGGATTAGTAGGTTATGCAAATGGAACTATTAAAAACTCATATGCGACTGGAAATGTTACTGGGCAGTTTGGTGTTGGGGGATTAGTTGGAATTTCTGTCCACTTAATTATAACCAATTCCTCTGCTTATGGAATTGTCAGGTCTCTTGATACGGGAAATGGGCAGGCGGGAGGATTAGTCGGGGCATTATCCGATGGGAAGATATTGGATTCTTATGCAACAGGAAATGTTTATGTAATGCAAGTAGAAAGCAACTATTCAGAGAATTTTGGAGGATTAGTAGGTTATGGGCGTAAAGTGACTATTGCAAATTCTTATGCAACGGGAGATGTTTATACAAACGGTTCATTTTATGTGAAATCTGTTGGGGGGTTGGTAGGAGGAGAACAAGTCGAGATTAAACAGTCTTATGCGAGTGGAAATGTTTATGGGAGTCATTCGGTTGGAGGGTTGATAGGAGAAAATTCAAATGGAAAAATTGATGATTCGTATGCTACTGGGAAGACAACCGGCAATTATTATCAAGGTTCAGAAAATGTTGGGGGCTTGGCTGGAAGATTGCTTGGAGGCTCCGTTGTTAATTCTTATTCTGCAGGAGAGGTAATTAATACTACGAGAATTAGTGGAGATGTGAATGGATTTGTAGGGTTTTGTTCTGATGTTTTGGTTGAAAGTTCATACTGGGATATTGATACGAGTGGAAGAGTGGGAGGAGAATGTGGAGAGGGCAAAACCACCGCTGAAATGAAAAAACAAGCAACGTTTGTCGGATGGGACTTTAGCAATATTTGGAACATAATTGAAGATCAGACTTATCCATGGCTGAGAGGATTAGAGAATTAAAAGATAATAAGGCTTAGCTCTCTACCATAACAATGCTTAAAAATAAGCGATTTTTGTGTAAAACATGAAGTTAAAATTAGAGGACCCAAGATTGCTTGGAAATATGATTGGGATTATTTCAGAACTTGTTACAGAAGTCAGATTGAAGATAAATAAACAAGGAATGAATCTTGTTGCGGTTGATCCTGCAAGTGTTGCAATGGTTTATTTTAGCATTCCTGCTGAACTTTTCAAAACTTTTGAAGTTGAAAGAGATGAAGTTTTAGGTGTAAATTTAGACAATCTGAAAAATATCTTAAGAAGATGTGGTTTAGGAAGTAGTATTACATTGGAAAAAGGAGAAGAGAATATTTTGAATATAAGCATTCAGGATAAAGTTAAGAGGGACTTTTCTATTGCATTGATTGATATTGAAGGCGAGGAAAAAGAAATGCCTGAATGGCAGTTTGACAGTGTCATAAAAATGGATGCTGATGCTTTTGTAGATGTTGTTGAAGATTGCAGAGTTGTAAGTGATGCCTGCACTTTTATCGCTGAACCGAATAAGTTTATTATTGAAGCAAAGGGTTTGCATTCTGCAAGAGCAGAATTTTCTTCTGATGAAGTTGAGATACATTCTGGAAATAGTTCTGCTAGATTCTCACTAGAATACCTTGCTAAATTCATTAAGGGTGCAAAGATTTCGAATAAGGCTGTTTTGAATTTCTCGGATAATCATCCAATGAGAATTAATTTTCCTACTGGTAATGTGATGCTCTCATTTATACTTGCCCCAAGAGTTGAGCAGGAAGATTAAATTCTATGAAAAGGTTTAAATAATAGTTAAACTTGTTTAACATATGCCAAAGAAATTTATAGGAGTTAGAGAAGTAGACGAAGAAGAGTTCAGAAGGTTTAAATCCTTGGCTGTAGCCATGAAAATGGAGTTGGGGGCTGCTCTAACAGATGCTATGGAAAAATGGAGAGTTGAAAAAAAAGGTATGGCTAATAAGGGAGTTAAATTGCCTAAAATGAAGCCGTTTGATTGGGGTTCTGGAACAGAAAAGCTAAGCGAGGAAATGGATATGGTCCTATATGAGTAAAATGCTTTTCTTAGATTCAAGCTTTTTAGTTGCTCTTTACAATACAAGGGATATCCATAACAAAAGAGCCTTAGAACTGATGAGTAGATTTTCAAAAGAAGACCATGGAGGATTTGCTATTTCAGATTATGTTTTTGATGAATTTATCAATGTTTTTCTGAATAAATATGAAGATATCGGTAAGGCAAAAAAATATGGAAAAGATGTTCTTGATTTTACAACAGTCTTTTTTTGTTCGGAGAGAGACTTCAAAAATTCGTGGGAACTATTCGATTCCCAAAAAAATACCACATTGAATTTTACTGATTGCTCTATAATTTCTCTGATGGAAAACAAAGGGATGAATAAGATTGCAACATTTGACAAAGATTTTAAAAAAGTACAGAGAGTTACAGTTGTTGATTAACTATCTTTCTTAGATTTTAGAAGAATTTAAATAACTATTAGTATTCTTAATAATAGCCATATTATTAATCATAGTTAGATTAATATGTGTTAGAATATGAATATTCATAGGAAGAGGGTTTTGGATTTTATCAAGAGCAAGATAGTGGTAACGAGCTCTGAAGTTACTAAATATCTCAAAGTTTCATGGAATACTGCTGATAAATATCTTTTAGAGTTGGTTGTTGAGGGAAAAATAAAAAGAATAAAAAAAGAAGGAGTGAATTTATGGTTATTGAAATGAAAAGAGGACAAATTTCAATCTTTGTTATCGTCAGTATTTTACTAGTTGGGGCAGTTATTTTATTCTTTGTTATTTCTGGATCTAAAAGTATTATATCTCCTGCTGGAAAAGAATTCGATCCTGAATCCTTCATAAACAGGTGTGTTAAGGAAAGCGCTAGAAACAAACTTGATGTGATGCTTCCTCAAGGAGGCTTTTTGAATCCCGAAGATTATAAAATTTATAACGATGTGAAAGTTACTTATTTATGTAAGAATGTCAATTTTTATGAACCTTGTATAACCCAACACCCTGTTTATATAACTCAGATACAAAATGAACTGAAGGATGAAATGAGAAATGATGTTGAAGCATGTTTTATTTCACTTGATGAGGAATTAGGACAAAGAAATTATCAAGTTAATGGAGGGGATTTTGACATCGAAGTTATTTTTAAGACTGGGATTGTTGAAATTTTAGTCTATAGAGACATGCAGATATCGAAGAATGATTATTCTAGGGACATTAATTCATTTTCTACTTCTTTAAGCAATCATATCTATGATATTGCGAGTGTTGCTAATGAGATTGCATCGCAAGAGGCAAAATATTGCTATTTTGAATATGTTGGATTTTCATTGTTATATCCTGATTTCGATATTCGAAAAGATACTATGTCAGACACGACAAAGATTTATACTATAACTCACAAACCATCTGGAGACAAGATGAATATAGCTATAAGGGGGTGTGCAATTCCGCCAGGATTTTAGATGACTTTAAAATTAGAAAATATAATTAAAGATGTTGGAAAGAGAGTCATTAAGAAATGGATAGCTGAAGGCAGAAGTCATTACGGGCCAGATAAACCTATTCCAGAAAGAGAATTTCTAATGGGTTATATTAGACACAAATATAATTTGTATACTGGACGGTATTCTGAAGGGTCATTAGGATGAAAAAAAATATTGCTTTATTTGAGATATTTATCCTGATAATGTCAGGAGTTGCATTTAGCTATTTTATTCATGAAAGTTCTAATGGCCTTGAAATTAGTGGAGAAGGAAAAGGAATTAGTTGGCTTAGAGAAAAGATACTTGGATATTTATCTAATGGATTGGTTAGTGCTCAAGAACAAGGATTGTGGACTTGTCCAAGAGATAATAATGGAAGTTTGTGTCAAGAGTATCCTGCTGAAACTTGCGAAGAACTATGTGCTGGAGATTGCATTCCAGCTAGAAGACAGAATACTCAAGAATGTAAACTTGGAACGTGTCAAGATACTGGAGAAGGAACGTGTTCTGCTCAAACACCGAGACTTGCATGTGAAGAATCTGGAGGTATTTGGACTGAAGAAGAGCCTGCTCAATGTAAACCTGGATGTTGTCTGATTGGAGGAAATGCTAACTTTATTACTGAACAATCCTGTGGAGTTCTAGGAGACAGATTAGGACAACAGGGCGAATGGAAGCAGGTAGATAATGAATTAGAATGTTTGATTCTTGCAGATAATCAGGAAGAGGGGGCATGTGTTTTAAATGAAATTCCTGGAGAAGGATTTAATTGTAAGTTTACAGACAAAGGTGATTGTTTGACAAAGGGTGGAGAATTTTATTCTGGATTATTATGCACAAATCCTTCACTTAATACAATTTGTCAGAGAACCAGAGAGACAAGCTGTTCACCAGGAAAAGATGAAGTTTATTTCTTGGATTCATGCGGAAATAAAGGAAATATTTATGATACTAATAAGAAAAATGATGATGAATATTGGAATCGAGTATTTGGGAAAAGTGAAACCTGCACCTTAGATGGAAATTTAGGTAATCAAAATGCATGTGGGAATTGTGATTATTTTCTAGGAAATACGTGCGGGATTCCTGGAGAAGGAGATGCGAAGCCTTTAGATGGAGAGTATGTTTGTAAGGACTTATCTTGTACTGATGAATGGAATGACGAAAGAAAGAATGGAGAGAGTTGGTGTGCTTATGATTCTCAAATTGGAGTAGATAGTAATGGACAGGGAAATAAGGGAAGAAGCGTTGACTTGCCTGGAAGTGGAAGCTATAGGAAAGTTTGTTTGGATGGAGAAGTCAGAACGGAGTCGTGTGCGGATTTCAGAAATGAAATATGTTCTGAAAGCAGAGATGAAGAAGTTGGTTTTTCTTCTGCGGCATGTAGAATTAATAGATGGCAGGAATGTATTGCTGCTAACTCTGATAAAGATAAATTAAATAAGTGTGAGAGTAATTCGGATTGTTTTCTGAAGGAGGTTAGATTGGACAAGTTTAAGTTTGATATCTGTGCTCCAAAATATCCTGAGGGATTTAATCTTAAGGCGGATTTTGGAGGAGAAGTAGGACAATCTATCTGTGGGCTTGGAACGCAAAAATGCAAAGTAATACAGCAAAAAGGATTTGGTGGATGGAAAAATGTCGCTAATGGAAAATGTCTCGAGCCTGATTTTGCTCAGACTATGAATAACCTATGTACTAGCTTGGGTGATTGTGGAGGGGATGTAAATATTCAAGGACAATTTACCAGCGATGGTTATAGTGTAAAAAACTCTCCTAAATTAAGTCAGGGGTATATTTCTGGATTAAGAGATTATATTGAACCAATAAAAGGACAACATGCCGATCCATTGACAAAAGATGAGATTGCTGCACTGTTCGGATTAGATCCAAGTGATCCTAAATTTGAAAATAGAATAGGCGAAACTCTTGGAAAACTTGGCTTAGGAGCTACTGGTGTTCTATTTGCGATTGGGTATTTTTCAGGAGGATTTGCTGGTTCTACTATTGGTGGCATTATCGCAACAATTGGAGGGGGTGCATGGGAGATTGGATTGGGAGGATATTCTGGCGTCTTGGCTGGGGCGGTTATTGGGGCAGCAGCTGGATTTATTATAAGTAAGCTTTTTGGTCTTGAAGGGGAAGGGGCATTAGTTGTGAGTCTTGTTGGAATTGTAGCAGGTGGCTATTTAGGATTGAATATAGTTACAACTAGTGGAGCATTCGCTAATCCTGGGTTAATTTTTGGACAATTTCTTCTCCCATTACTTATCATTCTCATAATTATTGCAATAATAATAAAACTCCTTGGCATCGGAGATACAAGGACAATAAACGTTGCATTTACATGTAATCCGTGGCAACCGCCAATCGGAGGCAAGGATTGTGAGACTTGTACGGAAGGGGACTTGCCGTGCTCGGAATATAAATGTCAGAGTTTAGGACAGACGTGCGAATTTGTAAATGAGGGCACGAGCGAAGAGGCGTGCATCAATGTAGCCCCAGATGATACTCTTGCTCCAAGGATAAGTCCTAATTATGAGGTGATTTCTGAAGGTTTTGAATATGCTGAGGTTACGGATAGAAGCTTTAAGATTGAAAACTCTGAGAGTGAATGTATTCCGGCTTATACGCAAGTTATCTGGGGGGTTTCATTAAATGAACATGGGCAGTGTAAGTATGATACTGAAAGAATGGGTTTTGATGATATGGAATTTTATTTTGGTGAAAGTAGTTTGTTCAAGAAGAATCATATAACTGCTTTATCTTTGCCTTCGCTGGAAAGTTTAGGAGAAGGAGGATTTGACCCTAATAGAAGAGCTGACTTTGACTTATATGTAAGATGTCAGGATGGAAGTGGGAATAAAAATGATGATGATTTCACTGTAAGATTCTGTATTTCTCCTGAAGATGATACAACTCCGCCAATATTGCAGAAGTTTAATCCTGAAAGTCCGGCTTATGTATCTTTAGATGCTACCGAATTAAATTTGACGTTTTATACTAATGAGCCTGCGGATTGTAGATATAGTTTGACTGATAATGATTACGAAACGATGCAGAATCAGATTGATTGTGCTAACAATGTAAGCGATATGACTTTGTTTGGATTTGAATGTCTAACAACATTACCTGTTGCAGGCGATGAAAATTATTATTTGAGATGTAAAGACAAGCCGTGGGCTGAAGAGGGAGAGAGAAATGCAAATAGTCAGAGTGTTAATTATGAAATAATCCAAACTACTGATCCTTTGATAATTGAAAGTGTTGAGATTAATCCTGAACCTGTAAATGGGTTGATAAAGACAGGGGGGAGATATGTAAGTGTCGATTTGACTGTTACAACTTCTGGAGGTGCGCCTGTAAATAGATATTGCACCTATGGATTTGGAGGAGACAATAATTTAGCAAGGTTCTTTGAATCTGGAGGAGATATCCATAGGCAAACATTCTCAAGTTTGTTTGAAGGAAATTATGATATCGGGATAAGATGTGAAGATGACGTTGGAAATTTTGCTCAGGATTCCGTGCAATTTGATATAGAAGTGGATAATGTTGGACCTACAATAACAAGAGTTTATTCCCAGAATTCATTGCTTTATATTATAACTAATGAGGATTCAATGTGTAGTTATAGCCATAATTCATGTAATTTTGGATTTGATGATGAAGATGTTTCAGAGATGTCTGGAGATGAATTAATTCATAGTGCCGACTTTAATTCAAATCTTAATTATTACGTGAAGTGTAAAGATGAATATAGTAATGTAGGAGAATGCCTGACGGTTAGGGCTGGTTATTAGAGAAAATTGTTTTTTAAAAAATCCATTAATTCTTTTGTTGTGTAAACTTTTATTTTATATTGACTTTTGAAATGCTTGTCTTCGCTCCAGATTCCATCGTTTTCGATTGATAATGTAGCTACAATAAAAATAACATCGTCAGAATCAACATGGCTGAAAATCTCTTTGGCTTCTTCTAGCTTTGAGTTTATTTTGTCTTGTCCAATCAAGCTCACGTAAGTTAATATCTTTCTAAGTAGTTCAGAGTATTCGTCTTTTGTCATGTCTGATTTTTCTAGGATTAATTCTTTGTGTTTTGTTATTTCTTCTAAAGATATTTCCGGATAATAGAACTCAAATCCTGATTTTGCCAATATTTCTCTTGTAACAGAATCTTTTATCAACGCAGAAATCAAGACGTTTGTGTCTAGGATAAACCTCATTCTAGATTTAACTTTCTCGTTACAGAACGGTTAATTAATTTTGATATTTCTTTTGCATCTTTTTCTGTTAGTTTGCTTTTTGAGGCAATTCTTTCCATTGCCTCTAGGTTTGTTATTCTGTCTTCGATTGCCTGCCTTACTACCTCGCTCCATCTAATTTCCCTGAATAGCTTCATCCTTCGTGCTAATTCTTCTGGAATTGAGAGTGTCATGTTTACCATACATCTTTATGTGTTCTCACATATTTAAGGTTTTCGGTTTATATGTTTTAGGAATTTTTATAAACTTGCTTCTTCTGGCTTGTTGAATGAATAAAAGAGGTCTAGTAGGAATTGAAATTTTATTAATCATTGGAGTTTTAGCAATTATTGGAGGAGGAATGGTCTATAAATTAAGCCCTCAATTTTCTCCTTGGGTTAGCGTTCTCCCAAGATGCACTGATTCTGATGGGGGAATTAATTTTATTGAAAAGGGAAAGACTTGTGAATGGGGAAACTGCGTTGAAGACGGATGTTTTACTCCAAAGGTTCTAAATGAATTTTTTTGCGGAAATAACTCAAGAAGGGTTAATTACAAATATGAATGTGAGACTACATGCTCTAATGGTAGATGTCTTGAAGAATACCAATATCAATGTAGTGACCAACAGGATAACGATGGTGATAATTGGGCTGATTTATATGATGCTCAATGTACAAGCCCAAGAGACAAAGATGAAAGTGTCGATTATGTCTTGTTAGCTAAATCGAGCGACAAAGTCAACTTGGGAGATGATATCAAAAATGTTTTTGGAGTAACAGTAGATAATGATGACTTAGTAAGGTTACTTGAAGATTATGAATATTCTAATATTAATGGAAATTTTTACGTTGAACAAAAAATACGCTTAGGAAACTTGAGATTAGAACATTTTAGAGATTCTGATTATGAATGGCTACAGAATTTTACAAGAAAAACCCCGGTTGTTGGGATCAGATTTAGTTCGGGAGTATTTGTATTTAATTACACCCAAGAATTCATTTATTCAGCTGAATCATCAATTGTAAATGGGCGATTAAGAGACTTTGAAAAAACGAATCTGGAAATTCTTGATACCAATTATACGATTATTGAATCTTATTTAGCTGACGGCTCTCCGGTATTTATTTTAAATGAAAGCAATAGCAAAGAAAGGAGAGAAATTATGTTAAAAGACAATCAGGAAATAAGGGTTAACGGAGATATCACTTATGGATTTATTGCACATATTTATGGCTATAACGAATCTGAAGTTTATTATCTGAACAAAATAGAACTTGAATGGGTTTCTGATGACGACATGTTTATCACGGACAATAGTTCAATTAAGCTTCCTGCATTTGAATCAATTGAATTTCTTATGAATGGCTTTATCCCCCATGTTGAAGAAGAGATGAATGTCTTGTCTGATGGACAATTGAGCATCAAGCTAAATGCCTTTTTCAAGGACGGATTAGCAGAATTTAATTTATTATACGCAAACCAAACAGGAGAGTTTATTGGGATCGGAAAAGATGAAAATACTAAACTAACCACATCAAATAATAATTCCTTAACTTTTAGCCCGTCTAAAGGCGATAAATGGTTTGTGTCCACATGGGAATCCCCAATCAATGAAAGTTTAGCTGAGTCTTATCTGTTAACTATAAATTCTGAAGATATCCAAGAGAATAGTGTTAGTGCCAAAAATGTAGTGACTGGAGCTTATGCCTGTTCTGATAAACCAATTGGAAGCACCTGTTTCATAGGTAACGTTGAATTATTTGTTGAAGACGTTGTTACTGAACCTGAAAAACAGGTTAAATTTTCTATTAATCATGGCTCGTTTGATGAATTCTACACCAAAGAGGGTTTACATGTTCAATTACCCTACATATCTAATGAAAATTATAGTTTGCCTGGAGCAATAAACTTTGATTTGAATCTACCTGGGCATGGTTTTGACAGCTTTTATATGTTCTTTACTGAAGAGGATAAATATCAAAATCTAAATTCTGGAAGTTCTTTCAATATGACTTTGGATGATAATTCCGAGGATGAATTGCAGGTAGGACAGATTGATAACCATGGATTTGGTGGGCCGGGGGGAATTGAAGATGAAAATATAGGAAACAATGTTTATACGACTTATATAAAATCTGACCTTGCTACTTATATAATTCACTATACAAACGATCTCCAGGATTACGTTAAACTATTTTATCATGGAGAGGATACTTATGCTAACATTTACTTGCGAGAGGCATCTGCGCAGTGTTCTAACGAATTGGACGATGACTTTGACGGATTAATTGATGGACATGACAATGGATGCCACGATGCTTGGGATGAAAGCGAATCTAATTAAACACAAGAATTATAAATGAAGACTGGCTTTTTTCAGGCATGGATAAAAGGGGTCAGATAAGTCTGTTTGTTATTATTGCCATTGTAATAGTTGCGGTTGTTGCAGTCGTATTTTTGTTCCCTAGAATAAGTGTTCTTACAAGCGATGTTGAACCTAATTCTTATTTGAGAGATTGTATAGAAAAAGACGCGAGGGCAAACATGGAAAGCCTAGCCCTTCAAGGAGGTTACTCAAATCCACAAAGTTATGTAATGTATCAAGATAATAAGTTTACTTATCTTTGCTATACTTCTGAGAACTATAAGCCATGTCTTGTTCAGCAACCATTGATAAAAAATCATTTTGAAGAAGAACTAAAATCGATTATCGAGCCGAGGGCAAGACAGTGTGCACAAGATTTGAAAGTTTTGTATGAAAAAAAAGGATATGCTGTTGAATCGGATGAAGGAGAGTTGAATGTTGAATTTGTTCCTGGCAAACTTAATATTGAGTTTGATTCTCCATTAGCTATAGTAAAAGATGGAAGCCAGACATTTAGAAGATTTTCCACTTCATTAGATACTGAAATGTATGATTTACTTTTAACCTCAACAAGCATGGTAGAATTTGAGTCAACTCTTGGAGATACAGAAACCTTATCATATATTCAGTATTATCCTGATTTGAAGATAGAAAAGCTAAAAAGGAATGGAGACACATTATATACATTAAGCAATGTCGTTACAGGAGACAAGTTCAGTTTCTCTTCGAGAAGCCTTGTATTTCCTCCCGGATACGGCTTGGAGAAACTATGATTCATTTAAAAGATACTCGCGAACAGGTTGAGGAATTAGAAGCAAGAATTAGAAATTACGAACATGTTTTAGAGGGTAACCCTCTCTTAAGAACAAGGGATTATCTTGGACATTTGGCGATGCATATTGCAGCGGCTTCTGGAGATTTGAAAAGACTTGCGGTAATTAGAGATGTAGACCACAATGATCTTCAAAGATTAAGTCTGAGCCTTGAGGGTTTAAAAGCTAGATATACTGTTTTGTATGGAAGCCATGTAGGAGTTGGAGCATGAACAAAAAAATAAGTTTAATTGTTGCCCTAATGATTTTAGGAACGTTTTTTATGGTTGATGGAGTTTCTGCGCAAACAAATACGGTGTGTTGTGAACAGACAAATTCAGGAGCTTTTTGTCAGAACGTACCTTCAGAAGAATGTGCACCTAATTCCAGACAGGTTCCAACATCCTGTGACGCAACATCGTTTTGTAGAGCAGGAACCTGCTACGATTCTACTGAAGGAACTTGTGCGGATAATACTCCTCAATTAGTATGTAATCAGAATGGGGGTATTTGGACTGAAGAAAGCCCGCCTCAGTGTGAACTTGGATGTTGTACTTTGGGCAATCAGGCATCTTTTGTTTCTTTAGTAAGATGTAAGAGACTTTCAGCATTTCTTGGATTGCAAACTAATTATGATAAGAGTATTAAATCTGAAATTGAGTGTGTGGCTTCTGTTCAGAGTCAAGACGTTGGAGCATGTGTTTTCGAAAATGAATTTGAGAGAAATTGTGAGTTCACAACAAAGGGAGAGTGTGATGCAAAACAGACAGACACGGAATTTTATAAAGATAAATTGTGTTCTGCTGAAGAGTTAGCTACGATATGCGGACCAACTACGGAAACAACTTGCGTTCTAGGAAAAGATGAAGTTTACTTTAAAGATACATGTGGAAATCCTGCAAATATTTATGACGCTTCTAAAGTTCAGAACCAAGAGTATTGGACTAATGTAAGAAGAAAGGATGATAGTTGTGGTTTTGGACAAGGAAATGGGGATTCTAAAAGCTGTGGAAATTGTGATTATTTGCAGGGAAGCTTTTGTAGGGATGAGAAGTCTGCAGGAACAAGCCCAACATATGGGAATTTTATATGTGCTGACTTAAATTGTAAAGATGATCAAGGAAATGACCGAAATCATGGAGAAAGCTGGTGTGTTTCTGATAATAAAGAGGGAGATGGCAAAGATAGTGTAGGAAGTAGAGCCTTCAGGTATATTTGTATGAATGGAGAAGTAGTTTCGGAGCCATGTGCAGATTTCAGGAATGAGATATGTATAGAAAACAAAGTTGAAACCGATTCTGGAGAATTTTCTCAAGCAGCATGTAGAGTTAATAGATGGCAAGATTGCCTTGCTCAGACAGCGGAAGATGATTGCTTAAACACGGATAGAAGAGACTGCTTCTGGGATGATAAGGCAATCCTTCCTGCCAAAAATGGAAAGGGAGTATGTTTACCAATAACTTCTCCAGGATTAAATTTCTGGAATTCTGAAGAGACAAAGGCGATATGTAGCCAGGCAAGTATTCAGTGCGTTGTAACTTTTGAAAAAGGCTTACTAGGAGGAGAAAGTTGTAAGGAAAATTGTGATTGTCTTACGGATGGATGGATTGAAAGACAGGGAAATGTCTGCAGTTCAATAGGAGATTGCGGACCTAATGTTAATTGGATTGGGAGCCAGGGTTATAAGAAAGGATACGAATATAGCATTGACGGACAGAAGCAAAATAACAAATAGAAAGGTTTAATTAGAATTTTTATTTATGATGAATATGAAAAGAGGGCAGTCTCAATTTATGTCTATAGGTGTTATTTTTTCTATCATTATTATAATATTCATTTTTGCTATTTCGATTTATGTCGTAACGAAATTTATTAATATTGGAAAATGTGCAGACATTGCCTTGTTTAAAGATGACTTGCAAGAAAAGATTAATACTGCTTGGAGCTCTGAAATAGTAGATGATGAGTTTACAGGAAAATTACCTAACGGAATTGAAGCGGTCTGTTTGGGAAAGGAGAATCCGGTTACTGCAACAAGAGAATATGCTTCGCTTAAAGATTATACTAGATATGATGGGAATTTGTTTTTTTATCCTCCTGAAAGCACCTGTGACCAGCCGTACACTACTATAGAACATATAGAGACGGGGAGCTTTAGATGTTTTCCAGTGGTGAAGAATGAAGTAAGCTTTAGAATTGAAAAAGGAAGTTTTGACGACATTGTTAAGATAGGATGAAAAATGAATAACAAAGGATTTGAATTTAGTTTTGCATGGATTTTTGCTATAATCGTTGGGGCCGTAGTGATATTTCTAGCAATTTATACTACAACAAGCCTTATAGGGAATTCCAGATATGAAAGTGATACAAAGATTGCTGCGCAGCTACAGTCGATATTAAGCCCTATAGAAACAAATCTAGAAGAGGGAAAGAGTATTGTTCTTGGTTTTTCAGATGAAACAAGGATATATAATGAATGTAGAAATTTTGGAACATTTGGAGAACAGAAACTGAGCACTGCAACGAAAAGCGGGATAGGAAAAGAATGGATGGAACCGGGAGTTGCTGCTAAATCGTCTAATAAATATATTTTTTCATCTAAAATTCTTCAAGGTAAGGAGATTTATGTTTTTGTTAAACCCTTAAAGATGCCATATAAAGTTGCAGATATGATGTTTATGTATACTGGAAAGTATTGCTTTGTTAATCCTCCTAACGATATTGAAGAAGAAATAAATGATTTGCAATTACCTGGAATAACAATCAACAATTCAGAGAATTGTCCTTTGGGAAGTAGAAAGGTATGTTTTTCGAGCTCAGGATGCGATATAGATGTTAGATTTAATGTTGAAGATGATTCTTCTGGAAGTGTTGTAAAAAAAGAAGGAACTGTCCGTTATGAATCTGGATTAATTTATGGGGCAATTTTTTCTGACTTTGATGTGTATGGGTGTCAAGTAGAGAGACTTATGAAGAGAAACTCTGAACTAGCACAGTTATATGCCGCTAAGACTAATTTTCTTTCTGGAGAAGGATGCTCAAGTAATCTTGCAGGGGATTTGATTAGTTATTCTGATTCTCTAAAGGAAGCAGATTCTGGAAAACTCAGTTTTATCAAGTTATTATCAGATGGATTAAAGGAGAAAAATGACAGACTCAATTGTAAATTATTCTAAAGGGCAGATAAAAATACAGCAGATGGCGTTTGTGTTAGTGGCTATAATGATTTTCTTTGCCATAGTTGCATTATTTTATATTTCAGTCAGGTCTGCTAGTCTTAAAGGGGACGTTAATGTATTAAGAGAGGATGAAGCAAGAGAATCTGTAAAGAAAATCTCTGGAAGCCCTGAATTTGCATGGAGTATTACTGATTGTGCCTCTTGTGTTGACTTGGACAAGATAATGGTTTTGAAAAATAGAACGAGCTATCAGAGATTCTTTGATTTTCCTTTCCTTCAGATAGAAAAGATATACCCTAAAAGCGAAGGAGAGTGCACAAAACAAAATTATCCTGATTGTAGAACAATTACCCTTATCAAAGAGAATAATTATATCGCCCATTCGGCTTTCGTTGCTTTGTGTAGGTACGATGCCGTGTTTGGAAGCAAGTGTGAGCTGGGAAAAATAAACATTGGATTTAGGAGTGCGGGATGAAAAGAGGACAGGAAGAGATTGTAGGCTTTGTTATGATTATGCTTGTGATGGTGATTGTATTGCTTATATTTTTAGGATTGAGTTTTCGGAATAAAGATACTGGAACAAGAGATAGTAAAGAGATTTACCAGTTTTTGGAAAGTATGGGGGAATATACTACTGGGTGTCAAATCAGAAATAGTGAATATGCGGATTTAGGCGAACTTTTTGAAAGATGTTGGAGTAATGATAATTGCTTGAATGATGAAGACTCATGTGTTGTTTTGAATAAGACTTTGAAGGATATATTTGAAAACAGCTGGAATGTGGGGCCTGAGGCGATTATAAAGGGATATGAGTTCACTTCTCTTTACAAATCTGGAGATAATGAAGAAAAGATAGTCTCTTTGAGTTTTGGAATATGCGAGAAGAGTATAATTGGGGCAGATTACTTTTTACCTGCCTTTCCAGGAAGGATTACAAATACGTTAAAATTGTGCTACTAAATTTTTATTTCGATGTTAATTGAGTCTACTACCATTATAGGGCGTAAACTTTGTCTTTTTCCTTTTTTTTCGGCTACAAAGTCTATAAATCCAAATCTTGATAAAAGATGCAAGTCCTGACGAACAGATTTGAAGTCTCTATTTAACATTTTTGCTAAGGCATATATTGATTTTGGTTCTTTGTTTTTTACCATATGTAGTATTCTCGCCTTCTCGTTTGAAAGAACTCTTCTTAAAGCTGAAATACCTTCAAAATCATATTCTTCTTTTGTTCCTGAGAATCTTTTGAACATGGTTGTGAATGTTCCAGATTTATCGACGATAGATATCTGCCTTGTCTTAGTTTTTTGCGCCATTTTGTTTATGGGTATTATTCAAACACGTATGTTGGTAATAACTTTTGTATATATATGTTTCTATTTACAATATATGTTTATAAATACCCTCTATTACCTGTTCTGTGTTGAACTGATTTTTTTATGATAAAGTCCAGAAAGGGGAATATCTTGTTTTCTTTTTTAGTGGTAGCATAAGCTTTATAAAGGAATTGTTTAGCTATGAATACTTGTTTTTAGGTGAAAATAGGAGTTAGGGAAAGCTTTTTAAACGAAAATTAGGTTTTTCATTTAACTCTTATAGAGAGTAATATCCCCCTTATGATAACATAAAAGGTGGCGATTACGTCGAAAGATGGGGTGGCGAGTTACCAATTAAACGGTGACTTCCTTTAAGAGGGACCTTTACGGGTCGTCAATAACATAAAGATGAAAGGAGGTATAAAAATAAATGAAATTTGATTTTAAGAAGATTGCGTCCGCCGTAGCTTCTTTAGCTATGATTGGCTCGACAGTAGCTTTGGCTGCTGCTGCTAATTATCCAGCTCCTTTTGTAAAGGGAGGTGTAGCTGATGTTGGAATTATTTATGGTAGTGGAGGATTAGATTCCGCTGCTGCAGTAAATATACAGTCTGACTTGTCTGCTGCTCTCGCTGAACAATCTGGAAATGGAGGAGGAGCGCCTACAGGTGAAAGCATATTACTTGCTAAGGCAAGTGATAAATTAAATCTTAGGGATAGAGTAAGCGCTGTTTTTGGTACTTCGGTAACTGCAGATTACTTACCTACTCTTCTAGCAAATGGTGTTTACGCAAATGATGAAAACACAGAATTTGACTATGAACAAAAGATAAATATTGGCGATGAGCCTTGGGCATTAAACTTCTTTGCTGACAACGATTACAAAAGTAAAGAGCCTTCTGTAGGTCTTAACTTTAGTAGTGGACAGTATGTATTAAATTACACACTTACATTCTTAGATCCTGCAGAATCTGATGTTTCAGGTGGTGATTTAGTCGATTTGGAAACAACAACGCTTCGAATATTGGGTAAAAACTACTATATCCTTGATGCAAAGAACGCAACTGTACAGTTTATCCTTCTGGATGCTGCAAGTAGTGCGATAGTTGCAGAAGGTGATGTAACAACATTGACCTCGGGTGGAAAAAGTTATGATGTTAGTATAGTTTTCATAAGTTCATCACAAGTTAAGTTAAATATTAACGGTGAAGACACAAACTTACTTTCATCTACTGGAACGCAGAGATTGAAAGATGGTAGTTATGTTGGTATAAAGGAGATTCTAGCTAAGGATGTTTCTGGAAACGTCGGAAAAGTTGAATTCAGCATAGGTTCTGGAAAACTTGATCTTAAAGATGGAACTCAGGTAAAGCTTAACGACAATACCATAAATGAGGTTACTACAACTTTCACAAAGACTGAAACTTCCACAAAGGTAAAACTTGACAAAATTGTTTTGTCTTGGAAGACAGATGATAGAGAGTTCGTAACTCCTGATATGAGTTTGACAATGCCTGGATTAGAAGCTATCAAAATAAGTATGGCTGATTTTGTAATTCCTAATGAAGAGATTACAACAGTCATAAATGATGGAACTGATTCAATGGTTTTGAAAACAATCGTCACTGATGGAGCAGTTACTGTTCCATTATTCTATGCAAACGCATCTGGAGAGTTTATAGGAATTGGAGAAAGCTCCGATAAATTGCTTGTAACCTCCTATAATACATCTGTAATCTTCAATGATACCATTGGAGATGAATATCTTGTTGCGTCTTGGAACGGATCTGACAGAGACCCAGAGTCTTATGTGTTAAGATTCTCAGGATTTACCAGAGATACAAATACAGGTATAAACTATACAAATGTTGAGAAGTACTATGATGATACTTGGCATAGTTATAGGGATACCAGAAAGACTGGAGATACTGTTGATCTTGGAAGTTTGACTCTTACTCTTGATTACGTTGAGTATAGTCCTAACAAATGGGTTAGTATTACAGGTAATGCTGGAGCTAATTTCCATACTCTTTACACAAAGAGTGGGTTGAAAGTATACTTGCCTATAGCTAATGCTTCTTCATATTATGCAGACGTTGCTAGCTCTCAGAAGGGAGTTGTTAATGTACATGCAGATTGGAGAAATGGACTAGCTTCAACTACAACTAATAAAGCAATTGATGCTGGAGCTAATGCTGCACTGAGAGGTGCAGGTAGTTGGAATTTCCAATTTGCTGAAGAAGACAAGGATGGAGACATAAACCAGGGTAATGATTTCAACGCTACTCTTGACGCTCAATCTGATGGAGACCTTGAAGTATCGTCTATAAGTGGTAGTACATTCAGTGAAGTTGAAGATAACAATAATATTGTTACTAGACTTCAATCTGATTTGGCTACAAAGATCAGACGTGTTGGTTCTTCGAGTGTTCAAAGAGAAGCTGAGATAACTTATGCTGGAGCTGAATCCTATGGAGAAGTTTATCTTACTGGTCCTGATACCACATTCAGTGGATCATCATCTTTAGGTGACAATGTCATCGTTACAGATGGTGATGCAAGTAAAGTTTCTAATAAAAACTTGATTGTTGTTGGAGGTAGTTGTATAAACACCGTAGCAGCTAAATTGTTGGGTTCAGCATCACCTGTATGTGGTGCACAATGGACTTCAACAACTGGTATAGGCGCTGGAGAATTCTTGATTCAAACATTCGATAATCCTTTCCTAACCTCAGGTAAGATTGCAACTCTTGTTGCAGGTTACGAGGCTGGAGACACTTCGAATGCTGCTACATTCTTAACAACTGAACCTGTAATGACAGACGTTGGTAAGAAGTACAAAGGAACATCTTCTACATCCGCAGGTCTAGTTAGCGAATAAGAACAATTTATTTTTTATTTTTTTCTTTCTTTTTTTTCTCTTTTTTTCTTTATCCTTAAGATAGTTATTTTTTTATAGTCTTAATTCTTGGAATTTTATGGAAAAACCTCGAGTTTTAATTGGCTGTCCGACTTATACTGGTATGAAGTATTGTATTGAGAGGGTTCTTAATAGACTGAGGGAATTAGATTATCCGAATTATGATATCCTTGTCGCGGAAAATTCTGAAGATGATGATTTTTTTGAAGAACTTAAGAAGGAGGATAGGATTATTCTGACGAAGATAGATGCCAAGGGGAAAAAACCAATGGCTAAATTGATAATGAGTAGGAATAAGATAATTGAATATGCTTTGGAAAATGAATATGATTATGTTTTGATGTCTGATTCTGACATTGTTCCACCAAAAGATATAATTGAAGAGTTGGTTAATTGTGAGAAGGACATTGTAAGTGCTTTATACTATAATTATTATGTTTCTTCTGGAAAAACTAAAGTCCTTCCTGTTGGATGGATTAGGATTACAGAGGAAGAATTTGAAGAAATGAAACAGCAGGCGAAATTTCCAGATTCTGTTAAATCTCATAAAGACCTTAGAAGACACGTAACCTGGGATGAGGCAAGAAGTAATGAACTTATTGAAGTGCTTATACCTGCTGCAGGTTGTATGCTTTTGAGCAGAAAAGTATTTGAAAAAATAAGATATAATCTGCTTGATATGAAAAAATTAAAAGTGAATGCAGAAACTTCGGAAGATGTTTATTTTTCTCTAAAAGCTGAGGAACTTGGTTTTAAACAATATTGTTATACGAAGGTTAAATGTGACCATTTAGTTTCTGGGAAATTTAAGAAGGATTCTGATGGAAGATTAAGACATCCATTGTATTAACGTCATATTTTTAAATAAAAGATAATAGAGTTTAGTATGAAAAGGATAGAATCACCTGAAGAAATTGAAAAAAAGCAAAAGAGAAATAAGTTCATTGTCGGATTTGCAATGATATTCCTTTTGCTTTTTAGCACTGCAGGATATGCTTTTTACAGTGGAAATGGATTAACAAATAATCAAGATTCAGGATTTGAACAGGGGCAGTATGTTAATGGACTATGGGCTTACCAAATGAATGGAGAGGTTTTTTACTTTCTCAATGATTTGGAAACTGCAAAGGAAATTAAAGTTTCTTTGACCTCTGGACTTAATAATTATTATGGAAAACCTTTATTCATAGTGTCTGATAATTTAATTGCTGAATCTGAAATATCAAGAAATATCGGAAGATATTCCTCAAGAATACAAAAAGCATGTTATGAAAAATGTGAATTGGATCTTCCGGAGAAAACGTGTGATGATAACTTAATAATCTATAAAGAATCTGAAAATAATAAAGTTTATCAGGATAAAAATTGCATTTTTATCGAGGGTAATTTGGCTAGTGTTGATGCGTTTTTGTACAAGATTTTCGGATTTTACTAATGTCAAGGAACTTGACTGCAAACCTTGACTTTTAAGTCAATATTGTTCCTTGAGCATCCAAAAGACGAGTGCCTGTCACAAACCTCGTCCTTTAGGACGAGGTGGCACATCGTCTTTTTGATGTAGAAATGTTTAAAAGAGAGACGCCTTTTTAGATAAATGGCAAAAAGAAAGAATAAAACTGAAAGAAGAATAGAGGGGGATTTGTTAAAAATTTTATTATTCTTTGGTTTTTTGATTTTAGTTTTTATGATATCTAGCGCGTTTTTTAAAAGTTTGAGTAAATTTGATTATCAAGGGCTTGAATTTTCAAAAGACAAATATGGCGAGTTGCCTGTTTTCAAATATTATTATATTTTCAATGCCCCTTCTGGACAATTAATAAAATATACTCTCGTTCTCAAAACTGACCCTCGGAAAAATGAGGTCCCTATTGAAGGAGATAAGATTGAATTTATGAGAGGTAAACCTATTTTTATCACTTCAAGTGAAGCTGAACTTGGTTCTTGCCGTGAGAGAATTGTGGCCCTAGCTACATTAAGTGCTTTTCTTACTGACAATCAACTTAAGGTTCAAGGAGCAATCAATGATTACAATGAATCTGTCTTTTACAATCAGAAGTATATAACTTGTGAAAATAGGCCCAATAATCTTGTAATAGAATTTAATTCAGGAGACGAGACAAAGATAGAGATAAATGGAGACTGCCACAAGATAACTGTGAGTCCTGATTGTGATATTGTTAAGGCTGTTGAAAAATATGAGTTGCAATCTGTTCTTGACGCAAGATAATTACTTCTTTCTTTTTAAGATAATATAGGCTGCAATTATCACTATGGAGACGATGACAAGTATTAATTTTATATTTCGTTCTATTAATAAATAGTTTTCTCCGAAGAGGATTCCAATCATAATCAAAATTAAAGACCATATTCCTGTACCTAATACCGTAAAGGTAAGAAACTTTGACATCTTCATTTTGGTAAATCCTGCAGGAATGGATATTAATTGTCTTATGCCTGGAATAAGTCTGCCTATGAATGTTGTTATTTCCCCATGCTTATTGAAATATATATCTGCTTTTTCAAGCTGTTCTTTGTTAAGAAGTATAAAATTTCCATACCTACTCACTAGTTTATTGACTACTTTTCTTCCCAAATATAAGGCAAGATAGTAATTGATTAGGGCTCCGACTAGGCTCCCTAAAAGTCCTGCTAATAATACAAGAAGAAAAGACATCTCTCCTCTCTGGATTAATATTCCTGCAGGAATCATTATTATTTCGCTAGGGAATGGAAAGAAAGAACTTTCTATAGTCATTCCTAGGAAAATACCATAATAGCCAAGGGCACTTATGAGGGAAAGAATGGACTCAACAAAAGATGAAAAAATTTCTATCGCCATTTATCTTCTTATGTCCTGATATATTGATTTCAAATCTGAATAAACAGGAACCCCCCTTATCTTAAATATCAAGACGCTTGAGAACCAGAGAATTATTAACATTATTGAACTTCCGAAGTACCAACTTAGTTCGTGGGCTGCATCAAAGTACTGATATCCTTTTGGCACTAGCAGTGCAAATGTAACTATTCTTATAATATTTATTATTAGAAAAGAGATAAGAACAAAACTAAGACTCTTTATTCTTCTTTTCCAATCCATTGGCGTTGATAAATTTAGTACAAGTAAGAGATAGTATGCTGAACCTGCTACGCACGCGTTTATTATCTGGGCAATGTATCCCTTGAATAATATCGCAGGTATCGGCTTTAAGGATATTAGAATTGTACTATCGTTTAATTTGGACAATATTAAATAAACAGGATAGACTGTTAGGGGCGTGAAGATAAAATAAATTAAGGCTAGATTGAATAGGCCAAAGAAAATCATTACTATGTATCTCGTAATCAATGAGACTCCCTCTTTTCTGTCCATTAGATATAAAAGATAGGATGGTTTTTAATAGTTTTTAGAGTTAAATAAGAACTTAAAATAAACGACTTTTATCTTCTTGATAATCTGATTGCTACAACAACAATCAAAACTATAAGTATTACATTTACCAAAACAAGCAACCAGGTATATCCTGAGCCTGTTAAGCCTGATATTGAAAATCCTGTGAATCCTTTACTTCCTGAAGTATCTATATTAACCTGTACCTGCTTCTCATCTAGGCTTCCTCCGGAAAGAGTTCTGATAGTGAATGATTCTGTATCTGAAGCATCTTTATCCACATTGAACTTAAGGATTACCTTCTGTGATTGGCCTGCTTCTATTGTCAAAGCTCCTGAAGGTGAAACTGAATCTAGAGTTGCCCATGATTCATAACCTAAAACATCCAGAGTGAATGTTGCTGTTTCAGAACCAAGATTTGTTATTGTTGCAGTTACAGACATATCTTGTCCAGCTATTGCGTCTGAATCAAGACTTGCGGATATAAGTGCTTTTCCTGAGCCTGTATTTCCTCCAGAAGAGCTTCCACAGCTAATTACCTTAAGGGGAACAAACCATGTATCTTTTGAGGAATCGTGATAATCTCCGTTCCTGTAATCATAATCGGTTTCAAATTCCAAGGAATATGTTTTTACAGCTACTCCCTTAGGAATAGTGAAAGAAAAATCTGCAGTTCCTTTATCTCCATCGTCCAGTCTTTTCTTTATTTCGTATTCTTTATTCAAACCAAGTTCGGTATTTTTAAGTCTGACAAGAGTTCTGTCTTCTTCTCCATTACCACCTACGTTATAAGCATCAATACTTAAAGAAACATCCTCTCCACAAATTGATTCGCTTGGACTTATAAAAATATTATCCACATCAACAATTATATTGTTATCTGGATCTTCATCTATATCAATTGATTCGAAAAAGTTACTTCCTAAATCGCTTGATGTGTCTACACAAAGCTGTGACTCTCCTACATCATCGCTATATGCTTTTACTGCAAACATATAGCCATTATCTATAATCATATCTGCTGGAACCTTGAATGTGAATTTTGCTGTTTCTGTATTCCCATTTTTTATCTTACCTATATCAAATTGTTCTTCATCTTTGTTGCTGAAATCTAAATCTCCTGTTGAGTCTATTCCATTTTTGTCAAATAGAGCGATTTCTACAAAGACATCATTTATTGTGTCGCTTCCAATGTTCTTGACATCTACTTCTACATCTACATTATCTAAAAGCTGCCACTTGTCATTTTTACCATTTCCAGTATTATCTATATTTACGCTTCTTAAAGTAAGATTTCCTTCTCCAATCTGTCCGTTTGAACAGAAGGATTTCTTAACTTCGAATGAAGAAGTTGATACTGCTGTTCCGCCATCTGCTGTTGCAGTTATAGTTGTTGGATTTGAACCAAATCTTAGTGATTCAAAGTTTGTTATTGTAAGGGCGATTGTTTGTGAAACTGCTCCCTTAAGTAATGATAGAATAGTATTAGGTGTAAATTGAACTGCTATATTTCCTGATGTTGAGAAAACTATATTTGTAAGGTCAAAGTTTCCCGGATTTTTAAGAACTAATGTTCCTTGTGAAGTTGATGTAGGTGCTGTGAAAGTATTTACAAGAAGTCTTTTGTCTTCAATAATTATCATATCATGTACTTGTTCCTCATCAGAATTTGCTCCAGTTTCCTTTACTTTTATGAAAGGCTTGATTGTCCCTGTTGCTTGTGGTGGAATTACTAAAGTGAATGTTGTGAATACTTTTGTCTGACTATTGCCTATCTTTAAATCGTCTCCTGTAGGAAAGCCTGTAATTGTAGCTATATTTGCATTATCTTTGGTTCCTGTGAAATCCAAAATGGTTGTAGGTAAACTGCCTTCATAAGTAACTTGAAAAGAAATTGGAACATCAGTGCCATGACTTATGTTTTGAGGCACAATAACATTAGTTATACACAAATTAATACCATTTCCACATATTGTGCCTGCACTTGCTGAACTAGTTAGTAAAACTGCGAATGCAAACAGTGCGAAAAAACTTAATACGAACTTATTTGTTTTCATTTTGATGTAACTCCTGAATTACACTGGTTTATAAACTTTTCTATTTTTGAGAAGATATATAGTTTTATCTAAACGTCTGGCGTGTGCGACCAAGAGACATATGT
>DANJ01000037.1 GCA_002497285.1 Candidatus Pacearchaeota archaeon UBA92 | reverse complement strand
TTATTTAACTCCGGACAAAGCCGAGAGATGAAAAGGCTTAAAAACCAATAACCTTTGTTTTTTGAATGATAAGTAATGAAAAAGTTGCAAGAGATAATCTTTTGAGAGAAAGCGAAGAGATAGAGGGGATTAAGATTGGAGGGTATGATTTTGATAAAGGAATTGATTATGCGAAGATTATTGGAAGTTTTAAGAGTTCTGGAGCACAGGCGTCTGAATTTAGCAAGGCGATGGAAATTGTTAATTGCATGATTAAAGATGAAGCATTTGTTTTTCTAGGATATACTAGCAATATGGTTAGTTCAGGAAACAGGGATATCATAAGATGGTTGGTTAAGAATAGAAAAGTGAATTGCCTTGTTACTACTGCTGGCGGAATAGAAGAAGATTTGATTAAATGTCTTGGAGATTTCTATTTAGGAAATTTTAGGGCTTCTGGGAGTGAATTAAGAGATAAAGGGATTAATAGGATCGGAAATATTTTTGTTTCTAATAACAGATATGTTGAATTTGAAAACTGGATTCAGCCAATTTTAGAAGAAATTTATTTGGAAAAGAAAATTATTACCCCAAGCGAGTTAATTTGGAAGTTGGGGGAGAAAATTAATGATGAAAGAAGCATCTATTATTGGGCCTGGAAAAATAAAATTCCAGTATATTGTCCTGCAATTACAGATGGTGCTTTAGGTGACAATGTTTATTTTTTTAAGTTTAAGAGAAATGATTTTGTTTTAGATGTTGCAGAAGATGTGAAAAGATTTAATGATTTGACAATTGGATTGAAGAAGTCTGGGGCAATAGTTTTAGGGGCTGGAGTTGTTAAGCACGCAATTTTGAATTCAAATATGCTTAGAAATGGGATAGATTATGCGGTTTACATTAATACGGCTGTGGAGTTTGATGCTTCTGATTCTGGGGCTATGCCAGAAGAGGCTATTAGCTGGGGGAAAATTAGGAAAGATGCTAAAAGTGTGAAGGTTTTTGGAGATGCAACGATTCTTTTTCCGATTTTAGTTGCAGAGAGTTTTGCTAAGAGTTAGAAACCACCAATTTTCTTTCTATTCTATCTTTTATTGATATTTTTGCTTCATATATCCTTGATTTGACAGTTCCTAACGGAATTCCTAGCATTGTGGATATATGTTGATAAGTCTCTCCCCTCAAAAAGAAATATAGTGCTGATGCACCTCTTCTTTCATTTCTAACATCCTCAGTTAAAATTTCAGATAATCTATTTTCTTCGTCAGTTGTTATTTCTTATTCAGTTGAATAATTATTAAGGGGCCCTTGAATATTTGTTGCAAATTCTAAATCTGTTTCATTAATAGGGGCAATCATTGACCTTTTTTTCGTAACATTTTTTCTTAAATAATCTCTAGCGGTATTTTTACAGATTGTTGTAGCCCATGGGCCGAAAGGAAAAGAAGAATTATATCTATTAAGATTTTGCCAAATTTTTAAAAAAGAGTCTTGCACAATATCTTCAACCATGTCTTTATCTCTAAAAAACCTCGAAGAAGCCTCTTCTAATGATTGCTGGTATCTTCTAAATAGAACTTTAAAGGCGCCATTATCGCCCATAACTGCTCTGAAAGCTAAGTCTTCGTCTGGGATATTCGTCAGAGGGCTTTTTTCGGTCACCATTGAAATTAAAAGAAGGTATAGTTTTTAAGTTCTTATATTACAGTTTAGTATAGTCAAATATTTAAAGAAGAGAATGTAATCTTATCCATATAATTGAAAGGAGGTATAAAAAAAGATAAATGGTACTTGATTTTGCAAAAGAGGCTATAGAAAATGCAGGCACACACAGTATTAATTTTGATGAGTTAAGGGCAGGAAAGGCTAACATCAAGGTTTTCGGTGCTGGGGGTGCTGGATGTAATACAGTCACTTGGCTTTTTAACAAAGGAATAAATGGAGCAACTATTTACGGAGTTAACACAGATGCTTTGCATCTTAGTATAACCAAAGCTGATGAGAAAATTCTTATTGGTAAGGAACTTACTAGAGGTTTAGGTTGTGGAGGGTGGCCTGCTAAAGGAAGAGAGGCGGCAAAAGAATCCTTGTCCGAACTAAAGAAAGCGGCAAGCAACGCTGATATGGTGTTTGTTTGTGCTGGAATGGGTGGAGGAACCGGAACCGGAGCAGTCCCTGTGGTTGCACAGCTTGCTAAGGAATCTGGAGCTGTTGTAATAGGAGTTGTAACAATGCCTTTCGAATGTGAAAAAGCCAGAATAGACAAAGCAGAATTTGGATTGCAAGAACTTAGAGAAGTTGTAGATACAGTTATCGTTATTGATAATAATCGACTTGTGGATATTGCTGGCAATTTACCAATGGAACAGGCTTTCGCGGTAGCAAACGAGCTGGTAAGTACAATGATTAAAGGAATTGTGGAAACAATTACCTTGCCTTCATTGATTAACTTAGACTATGCTGACGTTTCATCTATCATGCGAAACGGAGATGTTGCAGTTATTGGTGTCGGTGAAGCAGATACACAAGCAAGAGCTGAAGAAGCAGTAAGGCAGGCGCTGACACATCCATTATTGGATGTTGATTACAGAGGAGCTACCGGTGCTTTGATTCATATAACTTGCGGTCCTGATTTCAAGCTGGAAGAATTCGCAGGAATTGGACAATTAGTCACTGAGAATTTGAGCCCTGAAGCACAAGTAATAATCGGAGCGAGAATTGACAAAGGCTTTGGAAGCAAAGTAAGAGTTATAACGATTATGACTGGTGTTAAATCTCCTTATGTTTTAGGTAAGGAAAACTTTCAGGAGAGAACTTCTTCTAGACCTGAAATGTCTGACTTTGGCATAGAAGTCTTTAGGTGATTGGAATAAATTTATTTTTTTTATTTTTCTTTTTTTAGTAATGAACGATTAGCCAGATTGTTTCTTCTTTTTTACTTGTTTTTGTAACTCTGTGTTTTGTGTGCGCTGGAATGTTAACGTAATCTCCCTCTTTTAACGAAACTTTTTTATTATCTTCGAATTCTAATTCTGCGTTTCCCTTTAATATTATCAGCCATTCGTTCTTTTCTTGATTATACCATTTATCTTTTTCAGTAGTGTGCCCTTTGGAAATAATCCTTTCTATTTTTATTCCATTTTTATCTATTATAGAATTGAATACCTCTTTTGGAATTGATTTCGGTATTTCTGAAAAAATGTTTCCTTTTTGCATAGAACTACATTGTTTGAGGTTCGTGAGTGCCAGTAGGTCTGTTTCTATTATTCCATTTTTCCCAGCTGATTATATTTTCAAGAGAGACTTTCTTTGGAACTTTTGTTTTCCCATTTTCATATCCAACTGGAAGAATGGCCTCAATGGTTATATGTTCAGGTATTTTGAGAAGTTGCTTTACTAATTCATCTTGATAAGAACCAACCCAGCAGGATGATAAGCCTAATGCGGTTATTTTTAATAAAAAGTTTTCTATTGCGGCACCAGCTTGTTGTCTTGCATAATTTATTCCCCCTTCATAATAGACTTTTTCTAATTCTTTATCATCTGAACAGGCAACAACAATTATTCCGGCATCAGCCATCCAATATTGTTCTGATAATTTGGAAATTTTATCTTTAGTCTCTTTTTTTTCAACTATTATAAATTTTAAGACATTATTATTTCCCGCAAAGGGAGCTTTTCTTGTGGTATCTATAGCCTCTAAGACGCTCGACCATTTAACCCTTTTACTGCTAAAGTTGTGTACTGATCTTCTAGAGTTTATTACCTTGTCAAAATCCATGAATATTTTAGGGTTAAGGTGTATAAAAATCTTCTTACCTTATCTCTCCACCTCCTAAAATTTGTCTATTTTTATAGACTACGCAGGATTGACCAGGTGAGACACTAGAAAGAGGTTTTTTTAATAAGACTATGATTTTAGCTTTTTCTTTTTTTATTTCTGCAGGATATAAATTTCCAAGATGGCGGATTCTAATTTTAATGTTTTTTAAGGGGTATTTTATGGGATTTATCCAGTTTGTTTTAATTATTCTGAATTGTTTCTTTAGAGAAGATGGGTGATTTATAGGTCCAACAATAAGAACGTTTGATTTCGCGTTCTTGCTAATTACATATATTTTATTTTTTATTTTATTTCGATATTCTTTGTTTACATTGAATTCGGAGTTATTTGGGGCCCTTTGTCCAATAGTGTAATACATTATGCCGTTGTGGTTTCCTATAATTTTTCCTTCAGGGTTTTTTATTATGCCTTGTTTTGGCTTTATTTTATTCTTAAGGAACGAAATCATGTCTATCTTTCCCACAAAACATATTCCTGAAGTTCCTTTTTTGTCATAATTTGGAAAATTGTTTTTTTTGGCTATTTTTCTGACTTCTTCCTTTGTGTAACTTCCTATTGGAAATAATGTATGTTCTAAGTCTTTTTGAGTCAAATCATAAAGAAAATAGGACTGGTCTTTCTTTTTATCCTTGGGAATTTCTAAAAAATATTTACCTTTTTTATTATTGCTTTTTATATAGTGCCCCATTGCAATGTAATCTGCACCCAATGCTTTTGCTTTTTTCCAGAATAGGGGAAATTTTATTATTTTATTGCACAATGCATCTGGATTAGGAGTCAAACCTGCAGAATAATCTTTAAACATTGGCTTAATTACATATTCTTTGTATTCTTTTTCAAAATCAAAAATTACAAATTCTATATTCAGTTTGGCTGTAATTTTTTGAGCCATTCTTTTTTCTTTAATCCATGAGCATTCACCTGTCAATGAATCTTTGGTATCTGAAAAGTTTTTCATGAAGGCACCAATTACATTGAATCCTTGTCTTTTTAACAGGAGTGCAGCGACTGCGGAATCTACGCCTCCAGATAATCCAATGACGACTGTTTTATGTTCTTTCATTGTTTTATAAGAAATTTAGGGTATAAAAATCAGCGGTTATTTGAGAGTATCGTAAGAAGCATTATTTTTTATCCATTCGGATATTTTTTCTCCTGCTGATGTGTAAGTCGTTTCATCCCACATTTTTCCAAATTCTTTTTTAAGATGGTAAGCAGCTTCTCTACACAGAATGAAATATTTTTTATCTGGCTTTTTTTTGTGCTTGTCTATTAGAATAAGGTGATCTATAAAAAGAAGACCCTTTCCTATCTTCTTTTTTGTTTCAAAATCATAATACTCTGCTTCTTCAATATTGTACCAGTCTTCACGTTCTTTTAATTTTTTTAATTCTTTCTCATTCAGTTTGAATAAAACTCCGTTGAATTTATTTTTTTTTGATTCTAGGATATTCAGGACATCTAAGCCTTTATTTTCTTCTAATATATTAAATATTCTCTTGTATCCATTTACTATAACTGGTTTAAATTTCTTGTCTGAATAGTCCTCTTTAAATGAACTATGGCTAATAAGACTTCCATATCCGACGACATTGTAAATTTCTTTTTCCATCTTTTTAACGTCCCGGAGAGGACTCGAACCTCTGACATCACGGTTAACAGCCGTGCGCTCTACCTGCTGAGCTACCGGGACATAGTTAAAGAAATTTATAAGCTTATTTAAAGATTGCTGTCTCGATATTTTTACTATCCGATTAATTTATATATTCTAAATACTTGTTTTTATCAAGAGGTGATTTGACCATGGCAAAGAAAAAAGCTACCAAGAAAAAAGCTACCAAGAAAAAGAGAAGATAATATTTTATTTCCTTTAGCTTGGGCGGTTATTTTTATTTTTATTTTTTTATCTGAAAATTTTTTCTGTTTGATGTTTATTTTTTCTGTTTGTGCTTGGTGAATATTTTTAGAAAGTTTTAAATATGATTTTGTTCTGTTAATTAACGTAAAGAGGTGCGTTTATAATGGCTGCAAGAAGAAGAAGAACAAGAAAGACAACTGCAAGAAGAACAACAGCTCGAAGAGCAACTGCAAGAAGAACAACAAGAAAGACAACTGCAAGAAGAACAACAAGAAAGACAACTGCAAGAAGAAAGAGATAAGCTCTTTTTTTTGGGTTAATTTTTTTATTATTTTGGTGCTTTGTTTTATTTATTTTTATCTCTGTTTATTTTTTCCAAGTAATGGTAAACATTTGATTGTTTTGACCCTTTTATTAGGTTCGTGATTGCAGTTATTGCATGTTCTATTTCATTTGCTGAACCTATTATTCCCACGGCATTATCTCGGATTATTATTTTGCAATCTGATATTCCCTCAATAGTAGACTTTGTTCTGCCATGCTTTCCTATAAGTCTTGCTCGGACAGATTCTAGATTTTTTTTTCTTGTAAAATCTCTTATAGGTATTTCTCTAAATGAAACTTCGGGGTCTTTTAGAATGATTGATACTTTTGCAGAAAATCCAAAACTGATTGCTTCCAAAACAATTCGTGCTTCGTACTCTTCTAGAGCATCACCCTCTAAGGTGATCTTTTTTCCTACGATATTTAGTTTGACGTTTAACTTCCCTTCTAGGAATTTCTTTTCTCTCCTTATATTTCCTGTTCTTTCAAAAAAAACTGTTTCCATACTAAAATTCGTCTTTTATCGAGTTAAGAAGACCTTGTTTTTTTAGTTGAATTATTTCTGCAGGTCTGTATTTGTAGATTACATCTGCTTTTTTTTCGTCATCTTCCCAAGGGACTACGATTACGATATCTTTAGGACGAAGCCAAAGTCTTCTTTTGTATCTTCCAGGCACTCTACTGTTTCTTATTTTTCCGTCTGTTGAATGAACATGCATTCTATTTCCTCCAAGTCTTTCTATGATGACTCCAATTAATTCTCTTCCTCTAGGCATTCTTGCTCTTGCGACTTGAGTTTCCTGCTCTTCCTGCTCTTCCTGTCCTGTTTCTTCAAAATCTCCGAAATCTTTTTCTTCCATATTTTGAATTGGAAAATCAGGTTTTTAAGGATTGGGGTTACAATAAAACTAGAATAAATGGAATTTTCTGAACTGTTTTTACATATTCTGGGTTTATCAACTCTGCTTCTATAGCCGCTTTTATTGATTTTTCCCCTATAATATTAAATGTCGCGTCTTCCATTGACTGAAATTTTATTCTTTTTACAGCCTCTTCATATGAAATCTCTTCTTCTTTATAGAAAGACTCTCTACAATACAATTGCATCTTTCCTTCCTCGAACCTTTTACCTATTAAATTTGCATCACATACAGCCACTACATTTCTGTACGATTTATGCAATTTTATACAGATCATTATAAAAATTTAAATTAAATTTATTGCAATCCGCCCATTCGGCAGACTGTTGTTCCACATTTTGGGCATTTTCCTTTAGCTATCTTTGTGCCCTTTTTTGTTAGGGATTCAACAGGGTCTTTTATTTCAACCTTTGCTTTACATTTTACACAGTATCCTTGCGTTGCCATATTTTTTCCTCCTATCTAAAATTGTTTCGTTTTTATAGATTATAAAGGTTTTGTTTGAATTTTTTTACAGAAAAAATTTAAATCTTGCTTTTAATTGGATATTTTGCTCCACATGCAAGACAATGTTTGAATTTTATTCCTTTCTCCGATATGACTTCAGTGTCGGGCTTTTTACATTCATGACATAATACAAACTCTTTAACATAGAGCTGAATTTTTTCATTAACTAGATTAGAGTTTAGTTTTCTGTTTAATATCAATCTTGAATTATCAATTTTTCCTGAAACTGCAAGTTCCTTTAATAGAAATTTTGCTAATTGTTCTATTGGGCGTCTGATATATGATGCGATTTCTTGAATGTTTGTTATTATTGTATTTTTTCCAGCCACTTCTCCTTTTACTCTTGGAATTTCAAATCTTTCTGAACTTCCAGTTATAGTTTTTACTTCATTGTATGCTTTATCTAATAGTTTCTCATAGTCCATAAGTTTGTTTGATAAAATAGGTTTATAAATCTGATTGTATATTTGTAAGTATGATAAATTTGAAGAATATAATCTTTGGGATTGCGATTCTTGTATTAACTATGTTTGTAGGAATTTATGGCATTTCAACTTTGTATGGAGAGGTTCCAAAATACAATGACTATTGTCCTGAAAATTTGTATAATCAATCGGTTTGTGAAAATCAAGGGGGAATGTGGGTAGATAACACCCAAGTAGTTCTGGATGGGAGAGGAGACGTGAAGGCAGTTCCTATTCAAGGAGGGTATTGTCAGTATGATTCTACTCCGTGCCAAAAAAACTTGGAAGATGCGGAAAAAAAACATTATAAGAAAGTATTTTTGACTGCTTTGCCTGTTGGAATTGGAATAATTTTATTGGGTGCGTTGGTTTTAGGACTGGAATCAGTTAGTGCAGGGTTAATGCTTGGAGGAGTTGGAATGATTATATATGGTACCGGTAGTTATTGGAGATTCACAGACGATTGGCTGAAATTCTTGCTTTCTTTAATTGGTTTGGTAATCTTGATATGGACTGCTTACTGGTTTAACAAGAAAGAGAAGGGTTTCTGGAGAAGATTGTTTGTTAAGAAGAAGTAATTCAGGGGGACAATAATTTTTATAAGTGGGATGTTTTAGATATTTAATGGATGATTACAAAATAAAAACAATTGAATCTTATGATAAGAATGCAAAGAATTTCGCTGAATATTTTAAAGGATTAATGGATGTTCCAGGAAGGCCAGAATTTAATAAATTTACTGGAAGCCTAAATGGAAATAAAATACTTGATTTGGGATGTGGAGGAGGAGATCACTCTGTTTGGTTTAGAGATAATGGGTTTGAGGTTAGTGCAGTCGATTTGTCAGAAGAAATGGTTAAACTTGCTAGAGAAAAAGGAGTTGATGCCAGGGTTATAGATATTGAAGACTTGAAGTTTGAGGAAAATAGTTTTGATGGAATATGGGCTGTTACCTCATTGTTACACGTGCCTAAATATAAGATAAAAGAAGTTATTAGAAAGTTGTCTTTGATTTTGAAGCCAACAGGGGTATTACTTGTTGTTCTTAAGGAAGGAGATAGGGAGAATTATGTCGATGATAAAAATGATACAAGTTCTAGAGCTTTTTTGAAGAATGCAGGGACTAAGAGATATTTTGTGCCTTATCAGAAAGATGAATTTTTGGAATATACTAAAGATTCTTTTGAATTAATTGATTTTTGGAGCCAAAAGCCGAGAAATACAAATTATCTGCATTTTCTTTTTAGGAATAGGAAGTCAGCCTAGATATCTTAACTTACCTGGGCGAGGCTCATAAGCAATGCCTTCTTCCAAGAGCTTTTTGATTTCGCTGTTGATTATTTGTGGAGATTGTTTTAGGTCTATTATTAGAGCTTCTACATCTGCTCCGCCGTTATCTTCTTGCTTCTTCAATATTTCAAGTATCTGGTCTCTTAATTTGGATGCTTGCACTTTGTCTATAGGTTTAGGTCTTTCAAGGTCTGTTTCTAATTTTCTCAATAGAAGGTATTCAGGAGTGCGGGATTTTATTATTTCAGGAGATATGTAGATTTCATTGTTCCATGAGCGAAGAAGTCCGACTACTTGGATTGTATCCCCTTGAGAAACATTCTGAAATTTACTGATATCATCACCAAATGTCTTAAGTTTTATCTGTCCTGATGCATCATCTAAGGTGACTGAAGCAAATTTTTTGTCTTGGTCCTGAACAAATTTTTCTATGACGTTTGCTATGATATTCACTCTTACAACCTGCTTTTCTGTTATTTCCTGAAACCTGAAATGGTCCGCATCAAAAATTGTTTTTCCTGCCAAAATATCTCCGATTCTGTATTTGTAGGCAATATGGCGTTTGAATTGTTCGTCTGGCATTTTTGTTAAAATAATTCTGATTATTTAAGGATTGTTATAATTCTTCTTTTATATTTTCTATCCCAATATCTATTAGCTTTTCCTTAAATTCGGTTAATTTCTTCTTTTTATCATTTAATAGAGCAGAGTTATAGCGGTTTAACTCATATTTTTCCTTAATTGAAGTCATATTTTTAAGTTCGCTATCAATTTTACCAATTAATGAATTAAACCTTTTTTTTACTTCAACTCTTGACTTTTCCACTTTGGATAACACTTCTTTATTGTCAAGCTCTCTTTTCTTTTTTTTCATAGTTTCTGAATATAGCCCTTTTTAGGTCTGAAGATGTCTCCAGATTTTGATAATTGAGTAATTGCTTCTTCTAAGTCTGTTTCAGACATGCCTTCTCCTAGTTCTTTTTTTAATTCTTCTAGAGGTATTAATTTACCAAGCCTGCTTTCGAGTTTTGAAATAGTTTCTTTTACATTTATTATTTTTCCTCTTTTAGATGAAGGAATTCCACCGATTCTGTCTATGTCAAACGTTTGGGTTTCTTGGTCATAACCAACTTGTTGCATTGAAAATTTGAGGAGGTCTATCGCTCTTTTTGCATCCTTACTCTCTACTTTATCTGAAAGACGGATTTTTGCGCATGCTTCAGATAATCTTATAATTGCTTCCAATTGTCTTGCAGTTATAGGAATGGGTTTTATGTCAGAGTCTGTACGTGTAGATTGATTTCTTAAATTTATATAAAATGATTTTATTTCTTCTACTGCAGTATCTGACAAACGAGGTTTGAATCTTTTTGCATAGGCTACATATTTTCTTAATATTTCAGGAGGAATTACATCTCTCACAACTTTTTGCACATGCTCTTCTAAAACGTGAGACGCTATTGCTTCATCTTGTATTCTGTTTGGTAAGTCTCGGATGATGAAGATTACGTCAAATCTAGATAATAAGGCTGGAGAAATATCAATCTGCTGTGGAATAGGGCTATAAGGATCAAATCTTCCAAGTTTTGGGTTTCCTGCTGCTAAGACTGAAGTTTCCGCTCTTAATGTTGCTTGGATATTTGCTTTTGAAATTGTGACTGTTTGCTGTTCCATTGCTTCATGCATTGTGCTTCTGTCGTGTTCTGACATTTTTTCTATTTCATCTATGCAAACTAATCCTTTATTTGAAAGAACCATCGCCCCAGCTTCCAGACTCCATCCACGAAGAAATTCATCTTTTACGACTGCGGCTGTCAATCCTGCAGCTGTTGCTGCTTTTCCTGAAACATATCTTCCTTTGGCTGCAATTCCTGCTGTAAACTTCAATATAACTGATTTTGCAACTCCAGGGTCACCTACTAAAAGTATGTGTATATCTCCTCTTGTTTTCCCTTTATCTGATTTTACTTTAGATATTCCAGAAAAGAGTTGCAAGAGGATTGATTCTTTTATTTTGTCATATCCATAAACACTAGGAGCTATACTTTGTGTAAGTCTATGATAAACTTGTGGGTCTGCTGCTAACTCTAAAATTTGTTTTTCTTCTTCTTCTGTTATTTCTAAATCTTCGAATGTTTCTTCTAAAGGCGTTATATAATTTGCTTCAATTGCCAAATCGAATAATGTAGATATTGCCCCTGCTTGCAATGGACGAGGAACTTCTTTCAGCACTCCGAGGACTTTAACTCTGCTTCCCGGAGTTGTTCTTTCTTCCATCTTTGGGTCCACTAAATCTTCTTTGAGAAATACGTTAATTCTTCTTGGCTGTTCTCCTCCTTCAAGCATGTCTGGAGATTCTTCTATGACTAATCTCTGAGCGTCAACCATTTCTTTGGAAAGAAGATTAAACTGGGCTTTTCTGCCACAGGAACAACGTGCAGGTTCTCTGAACTTTTTATCTATTTGTAATACAGATAGAATTGCTCCACAAGTAGGGCATTCAAATCTCGCATTGACAACTTGAGGTAAGACGTCCGAGGCCTGCTTGACAATGCCTTCTATTTGAACGAATTTATCCAGATGTTTAGCTCTTATTTCTCTTACCTTTGTATCTATAGATGAAGGAACTTCTTTTATTCTTATTCTTGGGTTTAAGACAAGCCCTGATTCTCCAAGTGCGGTTTCTAAATATGCAAGAGTTTCCTCAGGATTTTCTAAGAGTTTTTCCGATAAAGATGGAGAGAATTCTGAGATATAAGGGAAGTCAATATAGACTATTTTTTCTCCTTCTCTTATTGATTTTCCTATTTCTTTTTTATAAGCCTCAAGAAAGTTCTTTGATTCCTGAATAATATCTTCCGCTTTCTTTAATTCCATATAGAAGGGATATTGGGGAGATTTATATGGTTTGTTATGTTTAGAAAGTTATTATGTCTAGATTGCTAAACGAGGTGAATTGCAATCTTGAGTACCCAGAAGTTTCAAACAAACGAAAAACTTCTTGATACAGAAAGGACTTATTCAAGAGCAAATCTCAGAATTGCGCCAAAGCCCTTTGTTATATTGTAAAATTGTTTGCCTTCATCTGTGTCATTTGAGACAAGAATGACTTCAGCCCCAATATTTATCGCCTTTTTTTCAAATTCTGCTATTTTTCCTTTTTCTAGAGCTTTGGATATTAGGAGAGTTTCAACTGCTCCTCTTTCTAGTGCAAGAGAAACCTTTTCATCACCATATGCGGCCTTTTCTTTTCTTTTTCCAAGGGTTTCAAAAAATCGTTCTACTATTTTCTTCTCTTTTACCAATTCCTGTTCTTCAATATCTTCATATGAGGCTTCAACTAATAGATTAAGACCGTGTTCGTCTACATAACCAATATCTTTCAGTGCGATTACTTTTTCTTTTAACTTTGTTACTAGTTGACCTTCCACCATAAATTCTTCTTTTGTAGGAATTGGACCTCCTATTAGTATTCCTTTAAGCCTTGGTAGATCGAAGAAAATCTCTTTCATCTCTTCTGAAACTCTTCTGAAAAACTCTTTGACTAACCCTTCTGTTATTCTTGCAAACCTTTGAGAAGATTGTCCTCCAGCCCTTACTTTTCCAGGGACTCCTGAAGTCAATTTAGAGATTAGTTTGATTTCTTTACCTTCTAAAATTCCTATTGCCGCATCTTTTCTGTCTATTACCAATAGTCCGTAAACCTCATCTGTTTGTAACATATCTTTCAATGGCTCTATGACAAAAACTTGATCACACCTGTACATTCTTATTCTTAGGGGTTTTGGCGGTTCTATCGTCCATAGTTGAACGTCTGTTGTGCCTTCTTTTTCTGAAACATTTCCTGAGAATGCAGCTAATCCATTTGGAGGTGTGCGTTTGTAATTTTTCAATTCTCTTATAATTCTTTCTAGGGCGTCTGCAACGTTCACCCTTACTGTTTTGGATTTTATGTTTGCAGCTGTTGATTTTTCTGCTTCTAATTGCCTTACTACTTGGCTTATATTGAATTCTGAAGGAATCATCACTGTGACTAACTGAGTGTGTCTGCCTCGCTTGGATTCAAGCTCTTCTATTAGCTCTTCGAGCTCCATTTTTTGTTTGTCGTCCATCTACAACCTCCAGCGGGTTCTAGGGGTCCAGCAACCCGTGGTATTTATGAGAATTTATTGCGGTTAATAAGCATTGTGTCTAAGTAAATTCAATTTTAAATTCGCCTTCTTCTATTGTCTTTGCACCAGTGACTGCTTTTATATCATTTATTAATTTTACTAGCAATTTGTGGTCTGATTTTGGCAGGGTTAGTATTATTTCAGCTTTCATCGACTTTTGGGCTTCTGATTTTGCTTGTCTCACTGAAGAGATTAGTTCTATCATTCTGTTCCAGACTTTACCATCTTCCTTGGTTTTTTTGATTTTGAACTCATCAGGCCATTTGGATAAATGAATTGATTTTGCTTTTTCGTGTTTTTTGAAGTGCTGTTGGTAAATCTCTTCTGCTATGAAAGGAGTTATTGGAGCCATCATTTTTGTAATTGCCAAAAGGGACTGATATAAAGTGTAGAAAGCTGATTCTTTTTCTTCTTTTGTTCCATTGTAAACTCTATTTTTTACAATTTCCAAGTAATTGTCTGCAAAGGTTTTCCAGAAAAAAGATTCTGTATCCAGTTTAGCTTTTGAATAGTTATAAGAATTAAATGATTCTGTTGCAGAATCTATAATTTGATTTAATTGCTGTAGCAAAAGTCTGTCTGTTTCATGAAGCTTTGCTTGTTTTTGGTATTTTAAATTCATAAACACGAAATTTGTAGCATTTAGGATTTTAGTTACAAATTTCTTTCCAGTGATTATATCTTTTTCCTGATAATCTGAATCTTCTCCTAATTTTGATGAGGCTGCTGCATATCTTAAAGCATCCGCACTAAATTCTTCCATTATTGTTTGAGGTTTGATTCCATTTCCTTTAGACTTTGACATTTTTTGGCCTTCTAAAGTCACAAATCCAGAGATAATTGTATCTTTCCAAGGAATTTTTTTTTCATGGTACAAAGAACGAACAATTGTATAGAATGCCCAGGTTCTAATTATGTCATGTGCCTGAGGTCTTAGTGAGTAAGGGAGTTTTATCTTGTTGTTGACTAATGAGGAAGCTATTTGAGGCGTTAATGATGATGTTGCCCAAGTGTCAAGAACTTTTGTTTCTGGTTCTGCTTTCATTTTGCATTTGTCACATATTTTTTCTTTTTGCACTGGGTCTATAGGCAATTCTGATTCTTTTGCTAAAATTATATGATTACAAGAGCGACAGTGCCAAACAGGAATAGGAATTCCAAAGTGTCTTTCTCTGGAAATAGACCAGTCCCATTCCAATCCATGAATCCAGTTTTCATATCTTTTTTGCATATGTTTTGGATACCAGTTAATCTTTTTTCCTTGTTTTAACAATACAGATTTTTTATCTAAGATTTTAATAAACCATTGTTCTGTTGGAAGAAATTCTATTTCTCTTCCAGATTTTTCATAGACATTGGTTACGTGTTTTATTTTTTCTTGTTTTATTATTAAGTTTTGATTTTGTAAATCTTCCAATATTTTTGCTCTTGCCTCTTTAATGTATAAACCTTCATACGGATGAGCATTAATCTTTCCTTCTTTTGTTATTATAACTCTTGGAGTTAATTTGTGTTTTTTTACTGCCTCTACATCTTGTTTGTCTCCGTAAGAGCAAATCATTAGTGCTCCCGTACCCTTTTCCATTTCTGCATGGGCATCCGCCAGAATGGGAACAAGATTATTGAAAATTGGGACTGTTGCTTTTTTTCCTATAAAATGTTTATATCTTTTATCTTCTGGATTTACGAATATGGCTAGACAAGCTCCAAGAAGCTCAGGACGTGTTGTTGCTATTGGAAGAATTTTTTCTTGTACATGGAATTTTATTGTGGTAAATAAGGATTCTTTTTCTCTATCTTCTAATTCTGCCTGCGCAACAGGAGTTTGGAATTCTGTATCCCATATTGTTGGGAAATCGGTTTTGTACACTAATCCTTGCTTGTATAATTCTAAAAACATTTTTTGAGACATTTTTCTTGAATTGTCATTTATTGTTGAGTAATATAAGTTGTAATCGCATGAAACTCCTATATTTTTCCAATCCTGAATAAATGCAGGAGTTATTTCTTTTAGTGTTTTCAGACAGAGTTCTATGAATTCTTGTCTTGAGAAATCTTTGCTTTTAACATTTTTTATTTTTTGAATTAGCTTTTCGGTTGGCAAACCATTATCGTCTGTGCCAAAAGGATAAAAGACTGAAAATCCCTGCATTCTTTTATATCTAGCTATAAAATCTTGTTGCGAGTAAGAGTATGCATGTCCAATATGCATTTCTCCTGAAACTGTTGGAGGTGGTGTGTCTATTGAGAATACAGGCTTTGAATTCTTATCAAAGGCGTAAATTCTCTCTTTTTCCCAATAATCTAGCCAGTGTTTTTCTATTTTTTTAGTATCTATTGGAAGCATGATTAGGGTACGTAGCAAGGGATTAAAAAGATTTAGGATTTGATATTTTATGGATAAAAAGAAATATTTTCTACAAGTGTTTAGAAAGGCAGAGAAGAAGTATGGAAAGTATGAAAAAAGACTTGCTGGAGAAGGTTGGGGGGCTGATTGGAAGACTCTTATTTCTACAATAATGTCTGCGCAATCTAGAGATGATACGACAATTAGAATTGCTGAAGATTTGTTCAGAAAATATGAAAACTTGAAGAAACTTGCAGAAGCTAAGTATTCTAATGTTTTGAAGATATTCAGAAGTTTAAATTACAATAGAACTAAGGCAAAAAATGTTATTTCTGCTGCTAATTTCATTTTGAGTGAATTTAATGGGGAGATTCCTGATTCGATAGACGAGCTTGTTAGAATTCCTGGTGTGGGAAGAAAGACCGCTAACTTGGTCATTACTGAATGTCATGGAAAAGATGGAATTACGGTGGATACCCATGTTCACAGGATTGCTAATGTTCTTGAACTTGTAAAGACTAAAAATCCTACTGAGACTGAGTTTGCCTTAATGAAGATTGTCCCTAAATCGTATTGGAGCAAGATTAATAGAATTTTTGTTTTATGGGGTAAAGATGTACCTGGAAAGGATAAGGGGAAATTATTAAAAAGATTAAATGTTTGATATTTTTAGGTAATAAATGGGTATTTCAATCAACCTTGAATTCTAGGGCTGGCTGGACCATTTATCAAAACAACGAATTTAGGGCAAGGATTAAATATTTTTTTTCTGAAGATGGTAGAATAGAGGGTTATTATTTTGCTAAACTTAGTGGAAGAATGACAATGGAAATGGATCATAAGGGCAATCACCCATTGTTTGAATTAATTGAAGATATTGTTGAACCAGAGTTTCCCCTTGTTATTGATATGCACAGAATTAGAGAGATAGACACTGCTGGAATTGGAAGTTTAATCATGCTTCTGAGACAGAGAAGAAATGTTCCTGCAGGAGTGTTCAGAGGAAAGACAATTATTACAGGTATTCCAGAATGTGCGAGACAACTCTTTGAAGTTTATAAAATTCCTCAATCTAGTATCGAGATTTATAGCACTCTTGATGAAGCTCTAATAATGCTCTAACGGCTTTGTCCGGAGTTAAATAA
>DANJ01000036.1 GCA_002497285.1 Candidatus Pacearchaeota archaeon UBA92 | reverse complement strand
TAGCTCTCGCTAATCAAAACCTGTGTTTCCATTTTTATCTCCACGCGAAGCGCGTTGTCGCGCTCCACAAAGTTTATTTACGAGAGAAAGCTACCACTACAAATGTTGTTCAGGGAGTAGCAACTTGCTCTCCCTGTTTTATATTTATTTTAGTAGAAATAATTACCGCAATTCATTCATTGGCTTGAAAGCCAAGGATTTCTTGCGGAAGGATTAAGAAGTGACTTTTGATTGATTTTTTATGGAAGCAATGCAAGAATTAGGTAATTTAGTTCACGATGTTGTCAATAGAAAACTGGAAGAAAGAGTCTTAGAAATAGCTGGAAAAGGTCTTGGAAGAACAACTCCTGATATGATTGAATTATTAGAAACAGCCGAGAGGCTAGGAAATGAATAACCCACGCAGCAAGCTGCGGGGTATAGTACCCACACGGAAATCAATGGGCATAGAGCAAATATACCTGAAGATACTATTTTGAGGGTTGGATACTTTGTTGATGAAGATGTTGCAAGATATGGACTTAGTGAGGAACAGCAAATGAAATTAGCAGAAGCCTTTTCTGGATTCAAATTTGATAGAAATTATAGAGATAGGAATAGGATTCCTGCTGTGATGGGTGCAAGAAACTTCTTTGATGATGTCGGGATGCAGTTTTTGAGAAAGGGAATAGTACCAACTTCAAAGGAACTTGCAGTAATATATGAAGATTCAGTGAAATAAGATTTATTAACTCTTATTAATTTACTAAAGAATGCAAAAGAGGGAGGATTTCGTAAAATGGTTTTCTGAACTGTCAAATAAGGATATTTCTATTGCCGGTGGAAAGGGTGCGAGCCTGGCAGAGATGTATACTCATAAATTTCCTGTTCCTCCAGGATTTATAATAACTGCAGATTCATATAGGTATTTTATAGATAAAGCGGGTATTAAAGGAGATATTAAAAGAATTTTAGATGAATTAGATGTTGATGACAATGATGCTTTAAATAAGGCAAGCAGAAGGATAAGAGATTTGATTGAAAATAGTCAGTTACCAGATGATTTGAAGGATGAAATTCTGGAAGCTTATGGAATCTTGGATGACAAGGATGTTAAGAACGCTGGTCTTGGAGCAAGTGATATTTTAAGAACTTCTCATGAGAGGCCATTCGTTGCCGTTAGGAGTTCCGCAACGACAGAAGATTTGGCTGATGCGAGTTTTGCTGGACAACAGGAAAGTTTTCTTGCCGTTAAGGGAGATATGGACTTAATTGAAAAAGTCAAGAAATGTTTCTCTTCTCTTTTTACCCCAAGAGCGATTTTTTATAGATTGAAGAAAGGATTTGATATTTCAAAATCTTATCTTGCAATTGTTGTTCAAAAGATGATTGATTCTGATAAATCAGGAGTTATATTCAGTAAAAATCCTCTTAAAAATGATGATAATATTGTTATCGAGGCTGTTTTTGGATTAGGAGAAGGAATAGTTTCAGGGATGATTCTGCCTGATCATTATGTTATAAATCCAAAAAAAGATTTTGAGGTTGTTGAAGAAAAAGTTTCTGATAAAAGAATTGCACTAGTAAGAAATTCTTCTGGAAAAGTTGGAGAAGTTAAACTAACGGATGAGATAAGCAAGAGAGAAGTTTTGAATCAGTATGAATTAAAGAGGTTGTCTCAATTTGCTATGCAATTAGAAGAGCATTATAAGAAACCACAGGATATTGAATTTGCAATTGAGGCTGGAGAATTTTATATTGTCCAGAGCAGACCTATAACTACAACAGTTAAACAATCGGAAGGAGAGATTGGAGGTAATGTTTTGTTCTCTGGACTTGGCGCGAGTCCTGGAGTTTCGTCTGGAGTTGTGAAGATTATTCATGATATGGAAGATCTTTCCAAAATAAAGAGAGGCGATATTCTTGTCACAAAGATGACTAATCCGGATATGGTTGTTGCTATGCAAAAAGCTGCTGGAATAATTACTGATGAAGGGGGTGTCACAAGTCATGCTGCAATTGTTAGTAGAGAAATGGGAATTCCTGCAGTTGTTGGGACAAGGGTTGCTACTGAGAAGCTTAAGGATGGAGATGTCGTAAGTGTTGATGGGTTTACAGGAAGAATTATTGAAGGAAGAGCGGAAGAAAAGAAAGCAGAAATTAAGCAAATTGTTCCTACAAAAACAAAAATAAAAGTTATTGTTGATTTGCCTGACTATGCCTCTAGAGCGGCAGCATCTGGCTCAAAGGAAATTGGTTTGGTTAGGCTAGAAAGCTTGATTGCTGTGAAGGGAATGCATCCGGTTTATTTCTTGAAAAAAAATAAACTTGAAGAATATATTGATTTGATACATGATGGATTAAAAATGATGTTGGGCTACTTTGATAAGATCTGGGTTAGAAGTAGTGATGTCAGAAGTGATGAATTTAAGAATTTAGAGGGTGCTCCTGGAACGATTGAAGGGAACCCTATGCTTGGAGATCATGGGATAAGGTTCAGTTTAAAGAATATTGATTTGCTCGAAGCTGAATTTAAAGCTGTAAAAGAATTAGCAGATGAATTTCCTGGAAAGGGCTTTGGAATTATACTCCCCCAAGTCATAAGTGTGAAAGAAGTTGAAGAAGCGAAAAAAATCTTTATGGAATCTAAGATGCCTGGTAATGTTAAATTTGGCGTGATGATTGAGACTCCTGCAGCTGTATTAATTATAGATAAGATTATTGAAGCAGGGATTGATTTTATCAGTTTTGGAACTAACGATTTAACCCAATATACTCTTGCATTAGATAGGAATAATCCAGATGTTCAAGATTTGTATGATGAAATGCACCCTGCTGTTTTGAGATCCATAGCTAATGTCATAAAAATATGTAAAAATAATAATGTTGAAACAAGTATCTGTGGACAAGCTGGAAGTCGACCCGAAATGGCTAAATTTCTTGTTGAGGCTGGAATTGATAGTATTTCTGTAAATGCTGATGCTGCAGAGACGGTTTCTCATATTGTAAAAGAAATTGAGGATAGTTTTCAGGGAACTTTAGAAAATCAAGAAATACCTGCTGTGAAGGAAATTAAAGTAAATGATGATCTGGCGCCTGTGAAAGTTAAAGGAATTACTGATGCAATTGATGAAGAATCTTTGATACTTAAGGCATTAGAAGAAGATGAATATCGACCAGGTGTGAAGAAAGAAGACGATATTCCTCAGCTCAATGATGCTATTCCTATTGATTCGAGACATCTTGTTGAAGATAAGAAAAATGAGGAAGTTGGGATGTTTGACAAGCTTGACGATGCTGTTGAGTTGAGTATAGAAAATGTGGATGATTTTGCTGAAGCGGCTTTAGAAGCAGAAGTAATGCAGGAAGTTGGGGAAAGCCAGGCAAGAGAAGAAGAAGCCAAAAAACAGAATCATAAATTAAAACCCTCAGGTAATGAATTGCAAGATGATGTTTCTTTAGATATCTTCTAGTTATTTTGTTACTCCTAATAAGTGTATACAAACCGAAAGATTTAAATACCCTCTATTTCTAGGAAAAGTATGACAAGAAGAATTGAAGTGACTCCAGATCAAAGGTGGGATAGATATGTAGATGCATCTGGGCTACTTGATAAAATTGGGGAAAATCAGAAAGCTGAAAAAGAGGGTAGGCCTGAAGATAGAGCAAAGGCTACAAAATTTCTAAGAAAAACGGTTTATGATTCTATTCCTGAAGATAGAAGACCTGCAAATGTTGATAATATGAATCAAGATGAATACAAGGCTAACTATAATGTTGTCCTTGGTACTAATGATGAAAAGGCTGCAGAAAACTTTGGCGCTGCTCTTGGAAATCTTGAAAATATTCCAGGTGCGAAAAAAGCACTTGAAGAAATAGCTGGAACAAAGGAAATCTTAGAAAGAGTATCTCAAGATGATAGAGGTATTGTTGAAAATCTTGCTTCTTGGAAAGGTTTGGAAAGATTGGCTAAGAAATATGAATCTGGAAAGATGATAAGCGGTGAAGAAAGAAAAGTAATTCAGAGCGCAGGAGCAGAGGGTTTTGCTGAAGACGAAGTAAAGAGAACTAAAAAAGCGTATGAAAAAAATGGAGAAAAATACAGTGAAGCAATTTATAGTGCTATAAAAGTTGCCTCTCAAGTTGGTGTACAGAGCGGTAGAATAAAAGAAGATAAACTTAAACCTTTCATAAAGAGTGGACTTGATAATCTTAAGAAAAAAGCAAAGAAAGAATATGAGGGAGCTCTAGGAGAGGACAAAGATAGAATTTACAAGATAATTGGAAATGCTGTCAAAACTTGGGCTGGAGAATCAGCTGAAGAATTTGGAAGAGCGGAAGATTCGATGTATAGAGCAAGCCAAGGAAAACTCTATAAATAATTTTTTATTTTTTTCTTGAATCTAATATTTGGTCTACGATTTCTATCATTTTTTTCATAAATTTTCCGGCGCGTTCTTGCCATAAATCAATTTCTGCCCCCCTTATATTATTTACATTACCATATATTATGTCTTTGTGTAAAGAATTAATATCTCTAAACCATTTTACAAATTCTATGTCTAACATTTTTTTATCCACAAAAGATTCTTTTAACATTGAAGTAACATGTTCTGGGGAAGGAGGAAGAAGACCAATTGTCATTAGCGCTGCCTGAGCTGAATCTATCATACTCCAATAAACTCCTTCGATGGCACCCATTTCTGCAGACTTGCTTCTCATCAAATGTCCTGGTGCTCTTTGCAACGCTTCATAAACTGCTTCGGGAGTTGAATGAATTCTTCCCTGTAATAACAGGGCTTTCAGAGGATTGAAAAATCCTCCAATGTCTATAAGGGCTTCTCCATATCTAAGGATATTTATTATTACAGGATCGCCGTGCATTAAATCTGCCCACCAAGTTGTGAGTTTTATTGTGTTTACATGTAATTCTACAGAGTTTGTATTCTTTGAAATTATTTTTCCTAACTCTTCTCTGTACCAAGCCACTAATTCCATGTCCCAGTTTATTGACGCATCATCTATTACAATTATTAAGTCTATATCTGAACCTGGCTTTTGCTGATTTTTTGCCTGTGAACCGAAGAGTATTGTCGCTTTAACTAAATCTGAAAATCTTTTATGTATATCTGCGGCAAAGTCCATTGCAATCTGCTTTTCATTTTTAGAAGTTATTACTGTTGGACTTGTTTTTCGTATTACTCTCTTCTCTTTTTGTACAGGCTGTTCTTTAAGTATTGGAGATTCTTTAGATGTTGAAATTTTTTTATTTACTAATGGTTCTTTATGTACTAAATGTTTTTTTGTTTTTTTGTTTTTCTTTACCATTGACACCTCTTGTCTTTGAAAGGTTAATTTTGTTTTTAAATGTTAGTTTAGTCTATTGGAGCCCCTGAAAGTCTACTCTGTCCTTCCATTTGTCCTCCTAAGTCTATAGGTATGTTGGAAAAGCCTGCCCCATAAACTGAATGATGGAACTGTGGATTTATAGGTCCAAGGCCTGAAAAATACCCTCCATAATTTGAAACTGCCTGATTCCAATACGGAGCCATCTGCATTGAATAAACTGGAGAGCCAAAAGCGTTCAATGTCTGTGCAAATGGTGTAACTTTGTAATCTCTGAACCATGGACCTCCTGTTTCAACAATTTTCTTTATATCTTTTATTTTCTTTCCATATTTTTCCAAAATTTCCATTTCTCTTTTTATTGGGACGTTTCCCATTCCCATAGGCAGTTCAGTATGTTCCATTCCAAAATTATCTGACAAATGAATGTGTTTTACAAATGGGGCAACAGTTTTTGTTTCTTCTAATAAATCTGATTCTTGATAACCAAATTTTCTAATCATATTTATGTGGCCGACATCCCAAGTAATTCCTATAAGTTTTTCAGCTTGTTTTTTAGCTTCTGATTCGGACATCCCTAATTCAGATTGTGCTTTTTCTGCAAACTTCTTCCTAGATTCTTTCATTAAATCTCTTAATTCGTCTGCTCTGCTTAATGCACCGCCAGCAGGAGGATTCTCGACGCTGATGATGGGCGCTGAATTTTTGAATTCTTTGTATCCTTTCAAAGCAAGATTGGAGAAAGTTTCTGATGCCTTGTCAATTGCGAATGGCTTTAAGGGTCTTAAATTTTGAGGAGCTTCTATTGCTCTAAGAACATTTATTCCATTGATAATTGTCTGTCCAAATTCAATAACCTTTGAAGGGTCTTCTATGTCCTTGCCTTTTACCTTAGAGGTAATTTCTTTTTGAAACTTTTCAAGTCTTTTCAAATCTTCTTCCCTATTGTCTTTTTTAGCTGAATAATAAGCCTGATTGTATAGGTTTTGTAAATCCTGATAGGCTTCTCTAAAATATATATCTCCATGAGTCATTTTTTGCATGGTATTCATTATGACTTCTTTTGTTTCTGGGCGAATTTTTTTTAATAATTCCTCATTTTTACCATCGACATATAATTTGTAAATCTCTTGAAACCCTTTCTGGGAGATTTCATTTCCATCACTGCCAATTAGTTTTTCCTGTTGTCCAAAGATACCTTCAAAATCATTCATTCCAGCATATGCATTAAAGTTAGCGTGCTGCAAAGCTCTTACCCATGCGTCTTTATTTTCCTTTTTTATTGTTTGCTCTGGAGATTGAATTTCTCCTCCTTTGAAATAATCAGGTTTTGGTGAAAAACTGGTAAATCTTCCAGTATTTTCATCGACGACAGAAATTTCTTTTATTACTTTTTTTCCCGTTTTCTCATCTATAACTTCTGTTATTGGGGGAGGCAAATTCGCACTTGAATGGAAAGTGATTACAATATTTCCTTTGGGATCTAATTTGTGTGCTCTTTCAACAGCAGACCACATTTGTCTTTCTGCTTGAACTCTATGAGATTCATCCCATCCTTGTCTGGTAACTCCTGTTGGTTCAATAATTGGACCGTGAAAGGTAAAATCTGCACCGACTAATTTTTTAAGTCTGTGAATTTCAGTTAAATGTTGTTCTGGCATCGATTCAAATTCTGCTGCCTGAACTCCAGAAACTTCTACTGTTGTTGCTCCAGTATTTAATTTTTTAGAAACTGCATCAAGCTGATTTGAGGTTCTTGGATCTGTGGGAAAGCCGAATGAAGATGTAGGGTATCTATTCTCAAAACTAAGGAATCCTTCTCCATATCCTTTAGATAACGCATAATTTCCACCTCCGTAGAAACTCTCATAGCTGGCCATATTGATTACTGGTGAGGGATTTATTTAAACCTAATCATTCCCAGTCGTATTTGGGTTTCCCTTTTTCTCTTCCTCTTTCCACTGCGCTTTTATACTTTCTATCTGAATCGTCTGATACCTTGTTTCTTTCTGATTCTAAAATATTTCCAAATTGAGGTTGTTGGGGCTGAATTATTCTTCCTGGTCTTAATGTTGGGGCTGAATTAATTTCTGTTAAGGGCTTGTAGAGCCTTGCCCTTTCGCTTTGTGTTGCAGGAGTTGAAGTGAAATAAAAAGATTGAGGAGTTGAAATATGGGGAGACCGGTCGTTATTTGGAATAGGTTTTGAAACTGTTCTTCTTACTGGCTGAACTGGAGTTGATTCTACCTGTCCTGATTCCAAAACGGGGACTATGTTTCCAGACGATGATTTAATAAATCTTGTAAAATTTTGAAGGTTTGAATTTTCAACTTCTTCTTCTAAAGCTGATTCATTCTTTTGCTTGACTTCAAACTTCTTTATTTCTTGAGAAATTTCTCTTATCTTTCTTGCTTTATTTTCCTTTTTTTGTCTTGCCATTTTAAATTGGCTCGTGATGGCTGTCGTGAGAAGCCATTCCGTGAGACTTCTTATAAACATCAAATACAAGAAAACATTTTTCCATTGCTGCAATTGCTGATTGGTTTCTTATGATTTTTTCATAATCACTGTCTGACTTTATTGGTTTTGAAATATCCCATTTTTCTTCTTTGGTTTCAGATTTAAAGAAAGAGAATAATGCAGTAAATGGATTAGTGTCTTCTGAGTTTTTGCTATCTTTTTTATCTTTTTTCTTTATTTCGAGAAACTTGTCTATGTCCTCTTGCAATTGTCCAAGACTTTCTGTTGTTGCGCCTTCGATGAGGCTCATTATATCTCCTATATCATCCTTTTTGATTTGATCTTTAAGCACTTCAAGTTCCTGTTTGTTTAAAGCATAGCTCGTAAATTTTATTTCTACTCTACCTCCAAAAATATAATGCTGTCCTGCCTTCTGTGGAATTCCCCTGAATTTTAGTTCAACGACAAAAAAAGGAACGTATTCCCTTACTTTTTTTGCTTCTTTTAGTTTGGTGAAAACTTCTGGGAGATTTCCCTCATTAACATCGTCTTCCGGATCGTATTTCATTTCTGCTAGTAATGTTAATTGTAAAATTACTGTATTAAAAGTTGTAACGAGGTCTGCTTTGTCGTAACTTTGCTGTTCTAGTTTCTTTGCAGCTATTAAATAAGGCTTGAGCCAACGGGCGTAGAGTTTAACTGTATTGTATTGAGTCTTTAGATAGTTTTTTTCTATAACAAATCTTTGTTTTAATGCTTTTTCTGATTCCTTTAGCCATGAGTAAAATTCAGAAGCTCGTTGCTTTAGAATTCTTTTAACTCTTTCATTTAAGTCTATATCATCTACTGAATCTAAAGACTTGATAGACATGAAAGCATCTCTTAAAGTTACAAAATCTAGTGCGCCCGCAGACAAAGCATTTATGCTTCCTTGCCCTCTTTTTATGTCTACGTTATCCATCCATCTTTGCTTAAGAGTTAGCATAGCAGATTCTTTTTCATTTTTATTTTTGGAATCTAACTCCTCATAAGGTTTGATTTGAAGTTCGAATTCTTTTAAATCATAAACTATATTGAGTATTGATTTTATTACCGTGTTTACATTTCCCAAATTTCTTGACACTTCCTGTTGCATCTGTGTTGCTTTACCTTGAAGTTCAGAAAAATGCCCTGAACCTGGAGATGAAACAAAATTATCAGTTATTTTTTCAGTAGTTATTCCTATGCTGTTCATAAAATCATGAAGCCAGAAATACAGTGGCTCTAAGCCCTCACTTGACGAATCATAAAAAATCTCGTGTTGTTCAGTAGGAGATTTTAAAGCCCATAGGCTAAAGGGGTCTTTCTTTGCCTTGTCATAACTGTAAATACTTACCCCTTCATAGGGTGCTGCTTTCTTTGCTCCCTGGATATAAGCATCCTTATCTCCTCTTTCAAGTGCTTCTTTGACTATCTTTTTAACGTCACTTTTTTTTTCTTTGTCGCAAAATACGTCTGGACTTATTGCTGCAATTAGATTATGTATGCTTACCATTTCTCCTCTTTGATATGCTAATTAATGGTTAAGGGCTTATATAAATATTGTTTTGGAGAGAGGAAGATTTAAATAAAATTTATTCCTCTTGGTTTGATGGCTTGGTTTGGTAAAAAGAAATCCGAGGTTATTGATATGACTAGGATGAGGCATCTGCTTCCTGCTTCTTCTGATAATGAAGTCGAAGATATTGACTTGTCTAATTTTCAAAAACCTGCCTCTTCTGGAACGAGTAGCTTTGATTTTCTTGGAAGTCTTGCCTCTGCACAGAATCAGGAGCCTTCTCCTGGACCGATTACTGAAAGTTTGAGAGACGCAAGGAGAGCGAAGATGGGCGGAGTTAATGAGCTAAAAATTAAACTTGAAGATAGTGAATATAAAATTAACGACTTAACAAATAGAATTAGGGAGATGGAAAAAAGGCTTAGAGAACTGGAAAAAGAAAGAAGATAATTATAAGTATAATCCTAAAAAGTGTAATCCTGCTGGAAGAAGTCTATTTCTTCTCAACTCTGTGAAAACTTGTTTTAGCCTTGTGGGTTCAATAGGCATAAAAAGTGGCGCTTTGCCTAAACTTTTATGTGGAAAGAGCCTTACTTCTTCTACTTCTCTTTTATCAATTGTTAAATCTGAAATGTCTCCATTCCATCTCAAACCAAAAACGTGCTGTATGTGGTTTATATTATACCTTGAAGTTATTGCCATATTTACGTTGAATTCAAGTCCTAAATCTACTAATTCATTTGGATTAATTGCCATTCTAAGTTCCTCTTGTAAACCCCTTACTGCGCATTGCTTATTTGTTTCACCACGAAGGGTTTCTGTAGGAGGAGCCCAAGTTCTTGGATAGACTGCTTTCTCTTTACTTCTTAATTCAAGAAGAATTTCGCCTCTATCGTTACATGGGAAAATCCAGGAAACTCTATTCCATTCTCCAGTTCTATAGGCTTCATCTCTGTCCATAGAACCCTTGTAACTTCCATCCTTATAGAAAATGTCTATATTTGCCATAGAAACTAACTAAATAAATGACTTTTAAACCTTTCTTAATTACGGCTTTGTCCGGAGTTAAATAA
>DANJ01000017.1 GCA_002497285.1 Candidatus Pacearchaeota archaeon UBA92 | reverse complement strand
CCTTTAGGGCAAGGAGTATCACATTATCTAATGGAGACATTTTCATGGAAGCTAATTTTGATAATCCGAAAAGCCCATACGTTCCTGATATGGTTGTAGAAGAACATCGATGGGGCTTGAGGGGATGAGTTTTGCAGCCAGAACCACTTTTGTGTCAGAACCAACTACAAAAAGTTACAATTCGGGAGCAACTGCAATGAGCATGATGCTTCAGGTTTATAGGGCTATGGAAAAGCCATCTAAACGATAAAGAAAAGAGTGTCATTTTCAAGTATTGATGCTTTGAAATGCAATAAGGTTTATAATCTTGTGAAGCTTTTATGTATTATGAAAGGAATTTTTGTGATTTTAGATGGGGTTGCAGATGAACCTTGCCAGGTTTTAGGGCAGATAACGCCCCTTCAGGCAGCTAAAACACCTAATCTGGATGAGATTGCAAAGAAAAGTAAGCTTGATTATTGTTATCCTATTAAGGAAGGAATCATACCAGAATCTTCAAGTGCAGTTGTTTCTTTATTTGGGTATGATTATAGAACTGCTTTTAGAGGGTCATTAGAGGCGGCAGGATTAGGAATTAAATTGAATAAAGGAGATTTGGCTTTCAGGACTAATTTTGCTACAATTGATGATTTGAAGAATGGAAATATCCTTGATTCAAGGGCTGGAAGGACATTAACAACTAAAGAAGCCCTTATCTTAAGTAAAGCCATAAATGATGGAGTCAATCTTCCATTTAAGTTTGAGTTTTACTCAGGTTTGCAACATAGAGGAGTATTGGTCTTTAGGGGCGGATTTTCCGATAATCTTAGTGGCACTGACCCTTTTTATGGTTCTGGATTTGCAAAAAGTGTTTCAAATCCGAAGGTAATTTATTCTGTTCCATTAGATGAAGAAGATGATTCTAAACTTTCTGCCGAATTGGTAAATAAATTTGTTAGAGAGAGTCATGAGATTTTGAAAAATCATCCGATTAATATTGAAAGGGCTAAGAAAGGACTTTATCCTGCTAATTTTATTTTGTGCAGAGATCCTGGAAATTCACCTATCAGTTTTAAGAAACTTAAGGGAAAATGGATGGCTCTTGGCTATAATCCTCTTGAAATTGGTATTTCAAAAGCTGCGAAGATGGAAATTTGGAAATTCAAATATCCAAAGATGAAAGGAATCGATGTTTATGCTAATTTGAACCTTGGCTTGTATAAGGCAATTAGGCATGCCACTAAAATGATTAAGAGAAAATGGAAAAAGTACGATTATTTTTATGTTCATTTTAAAGAAACAGATACCCCTGGACATGATAATAAGCCTTTAGAGAAGGTAAAGATGATTGAGCTTATTGATAAGAAGTTCTTTTCATATATTAAGTGGGCTGTTGAGAAATATGAGCTGAAGTTGGTTTTAACTGCAGATCATACCACTTCATGTAGGATGAAAGCACATAGTGAGAAGCCCGTTCCTGTTTTAAGCTATCCTGGCGATAAGATAGGCGATAGGAGATTTATAGAAGAAGAGGGTCTGAAAGGAAGGAAGATTTTGGCTAGGAAATTGTTGCAGGAATGTTTGTTCGGGAAATAACAACAATTATTATAAAGTTGAAATTTTGAATGATTTTATGGAGTATAACGATTTGTATGAGGTGTTGAGAAAGGAAAAATATTCTGAACAGTTGCAGCAGATTTCTAAGGCTTTTATCATTGATGCTGCTGAATACTTTGAAGAGCAGAAAAAAGATTTTAGTATGACTGGAATTGATTTTTCAGATTCTGTTTTAAGGGCGAGGAAGCAGTTTGAGAATTCAAAGGCGATTTTTAAGGAACTGATTTTAAGAAGGAAGAAGAAAATTTTAGATTTGGTTTTTGTTGCTGCTGAAACCGGGATAATGAAAAAGGATTTTAGCAATATGCTCGATTTTGAAAAGGAGTTATTCGAGGAGCTTGTCGAGTCTATTGAGAGGGGTGATAAGAAGCTTAAGGATTTGATGGAGGGAAGAAAGGTTGAGGAAGTGAAGAGTAAAATGATTGTCATTAATGAGGATGTTGGGGAGATGGTTGATATGAATGGAGATGTTGTAGGGCCGTTTAAGAAAGGAGACATAGCTAATTTAGAAAAAGAAGTTGCAGAGTTGCTTGTTTCGGGAGGAAAGGCAGGGTTTGTTGATGAATAGGTGGCGATTTTAGTGAGAGGGGTGCGCACGGAACAGCGGATGGTGTTGAGAAGAATTGCCGTCCGTGCGCTTGCTTAGTTGTTCAAGTTGGTGGTTTCCCTGACTTTCGGGAAGGCGAAAGCCGCGCAGAATCTGCGTGGCGGATGTTGTGTTTCATTTTTTGTTACCTCGATTTTATTAATTTTATTAAGAAAAGCCTTTATTAATGGATTATTAAACATAAATCTGGATTACTCTTACATAAGATTTAAAAGGGATAAAACGCCCTTTTTAGTATGGCTTTCTATCTTGTTCCTAATTGGTTTTTTGGTTTTGGTCTTATTTTTGAAATTATCTTTGGAATAATTACCCTCGCTGTCGCACTTTATTCTTTCAAGGTTTATAATTATTGTCTGGACAGGCATTGCAAATTATATGGGCTCGGTTTTCTTTCTTTGGCTCTCTCTTACTTTTCATGGGCTCTTGTTAGCTGGTACGTTCCTTTCAAATTTAATGTTTCTGATGAAGTTGTATCCTTGGAAAATCTTGCAGGGATTGTAAACTTTGGGGTTTATGCCCATGTGTTCTTCTTTCTTGCAGGTTTAGTTACTCTGACGTATGTAACCTTTGATGTAAATGGAAAGAGGATTTACAGTCTTTTATTGAGTCTTGTTTTAGTTGCATTGATCTTTGCAGAGAATAAGATAGTTGCATTTTACTTTATTTCTGCTTTACTTTTGCTTTATATTGTCTTTTATTATGGAAGGGGATATATTGATGGACAGGGACCTAGAAATAAATGGATTTTGACGTCTTTTATCTTTCTTTTTATCGGAAGCGTTGACTTTACTTTATCTGCAGTTAATGGAATACATTATGTTGCAGGGCATGTTTTATTCCTTATAGGGTATTTGTTCATTCTTGCTAATTTTATATTAATGTTAAGACCTTTGCTTCGCAAGGGTAAGAAGAAAAAATGAGTCAGAGGAGAAACAGGCTTGAAATCATGAGAGATATTTTGAATGTTATTAGAGAGAAGAGTGGAAAAATAAAGCCCACTCATATTCTTTACAAGTCTAATTTGTCACATCAGATGATGGAAGAGTATCTTGGAGAACTAATAAAGAAGGGATTTATTGTTGAACTTGCTATGGAAAAGACGAGAGGAAAGACATATTCTATAACGAATAAAGGGATTACTTTCTTAGAAAAGTATAGGATGATTGCAGATTTTACAGAGAGTTTTGGATTGGGATGAATTAGGCAACTTTAGTCCATCTGTAAATAGATGAACCTGTTCCGATGAAATATTCTGTAATTCTATCTGAGCTTGAACTTTCATCTAATCCTCCAAAACAGTAGCTTCTGTAATTGGCTGAACTACTTGCACATGAAAGATAATAAAGAGGTGTTGGAAGATTTACTGATCTCAGGGTTAGCGAATCTGTTATATAATTATATTCAATTATTTGATCAACAAGATAACCTCCAAAACATTGAATAGTATTAGGAATTTCACCTTTCACGCATGATAATCCATATCTTGGAGAAGGAAGTCTTGCAGATTTACCAATCATATAGTCTGTTTCTGGATCATACTCCATAATTTCATCAAGGTATCCATTATTATCTCCTCCACCAAAACAATATATTTTATTATTTTCACCTTCTGCACAAGATAAGCTATTTCTTGGAGAAGGGAGCATTGCATTTTTTATTGAAATATCGTTGCTTAACGGATTATACTCTATTATTTGGTTTAACCTGTTACCATCATTTCCACCAAAACAATAAATCTTATTGGTTGTTGAGCTACTTACACATGAAAGATATCCTGCGGCTTGAGGGAGAACAGCAGGTTCTATACTTATGGAGTCAGTTTCTGCATCATAACTAAATATTTGATTTGTATAACCATTCCTATATCCACCAAAACAATAGATTTTATTGTTAATAGAACTCTCTGTACAGGAAAGACCCTCAATTGCAGAAGGGATTAATGTTCTTTGTATAACAATGTCTTCAGTGGGATTATATTCTAAAATTCTTTGTCTTCCGTCGGCTCCACCAAAACAATAAATCTTATTGGTTGCTGAGCTGTCAACGCATGAAAAGGAGTAATCTCGGTTTGGGAGCCTTGATGATTTTATGATCAATTGCTCTCCCTCTCTTTCTGTTAATTTTTTACAAAATTCTAGGGAATTTCCGAGCTCTTGTTCATTTACCCATAAGGTTCCCGAAATCTTTTCAGCACATTCGGGCCGAATTTCTTCAGGATTTATTCTAATTCCCCCATTGACTTCTAATTTTTGGGCTGGCTCTTGGGTTCCAATGCCCACATTTCCCTTATTTAGGTTAAATATATTCATTCCTCTTTTCAGCCATAGGGGCATGCTTTGAGGATCGGATGTTATTTCTTGTGAGCTTACTATTGCAATAAATGAAAGAATCAGAACGATTGCCAGGATACTAAGATAAACCTTAGTTTTCTTCATCGTTTTTTTACAAGTCGATTGCTTAAAAATGTTTCTGAAAAAAAGCCTGTAGAGGGATTTGAACCCCCGACCCCTAGTTTTTTTGACGTCCTATGTACAAAACTAGTGCTCTACCAACTGAGCTATACAGGCATACAACTTTCTTTAGAAAAGAAAGCTCTATGAGATAGAGAAACTACAATAGCTTCTAAGCTCTGGATTTATTAGAATTGGACGTATTAAAAAGTTATTGTTCTTCAGAATCCTGGGAAATTTCCTTGTCTTCTTTGTCCTTGTCTTCTTTGTCGTCTTTAGATTTTACGGGCTTTTTAGATTTAGCTTTTTTAGGTTCCTCTATCTTTTCTTCTTCTTTTTTGTGAACTTCAGGCATTTTCTTTTGATTGTCTCCAAGTATATGTATCGCCCTTATTTCGCATAGAGCAAGAGGGTATATTTTCTTTAGTTTTATAGAAAGAATTTTCTGCAATTTGTTTGTTATTATTTCATCAAAGATTTCCTTTGAGTCTCTTATCTGACAATGTGCTGAAATTGTTTTTTGAGTCAGCTCCCTTAGTGCTCTAAGAACATTTCTTGAAACTCTTTTTCTTGTTATTAAGAGAGGTTTTATCCTTAGCAGGTTATCCTTGCTTTGGGTTTCAAATGAATCTTCAACATAGTCAGTGCCTTTTCTTACTGCTCTCTTTACATATCCTTGGAATAGTTGCAGGGATAGAGGAGATGTTGTTAGACTTCCATTTTTTTCATTTACTTTTAGCCTTAATTCGAAGCTTTTTCCTCTTAGTGCTTTTGTTAAGTCTAATCTGATTACATTTCCGTTAAGATCTTCAGGAGCGTAAGCATAAAGATTTACTTTTGCGGAAGTAAATTGCGTCTCCACAGGGAAGAATTTCTTTTTTGCGCCTTTCTTTTGTTTTTTCATTTTACTTTGCTACTCTTTCTCCTATTTCTATTCTTGAGACTCTCATTGAAGATTTTTTCATTTTTGATTTTTTACATTCTTTACAAGTATGCATTACAGTCATTCTTTTTGTCGCCTTTGTTTTTCTCTTCCAGTTTTTAGGTGCTTTTCTAGAACGTCTTCCTAAGTTTCCAGGTCTGTCTCTAAGTCTTCTTGATTTTTCTCTCGAAGCAGAGCCTCTTGACATTGGATGTGTTGCTGAACGAGATTTTTGCTTAGCTACACTAACTGTTTGAGATGTTCTCTTGTTACAGTACGGACAGTACCTTTTGGTTTCTTTTGGTAGTTTCATCTTATTTGGGCACAATAAAGAACAATGTTCTCTTGTGTTTTGTACACTCGCCTGACGCCGCCCTTTGGACATTAGGGTCTATGTGTTGATTATGTTCAGAATAGGTGCTTTAAAAACCTTTTTATATGGTGTGCTTTTGATATTGCTAAGGCCTTGTAAGCTAGTGGTAAACTGCCTCCTTGACGTGGAGGATTCCGCAGTTCAATTCTGCGCAAGGCCATGTGATTTATTTATTCTATTAAGTCCATTAGTTCTTGTTAGTAACTAACTTACTTAGTAAGTTATTAAGAAACATTTATATATCTAGGAGTCAAAAGAACAATAGTAATTTGGGGAAAAAGAGGGATGAAGAAATATTTACTTTTAGTTGAGGATGAAAGGCTTTGGGAGAAATTCAAGGGAATTATAAATAAAGACATAAATAGTGAAATTATTGAAATGATACGTGAGAAAATTGAAAAAAGAGGTAAGAAAAATGGTTGATTTTAGAAATTGTAGGAAAAATTGCAGAATTAATAAAAGAGGACAGGTTTCTATTTTCATTATAATCGCGATAGTTGTCATCGCAGTGATTGTGTTATTCTTCGCTTTCAGAGGAAAATTTTCTTTAACAAGTATTCCTGCTGAATTTGTGCCCGTTTATAATTTGTATAGTCAGTGTATAGAACAGGAAGCAAGAAGTGGGGCAGAGGTTCTTGGTTTGCAGGGAGGAAGAATAAGTGATGAAAATTATGTGCCTGCAAGTGAATATGCACCATTTTCTTCACACCTCAATTTCTTTGGAAGTTCTGTTGGATACTGGTATTATCTGGCTGGAAACGGAGTAATAAGAGAAAATGTACCTACAAATGGAGATATGGAAAGGGAGCTGGCGAACTTTATTAAAACTGGAATGGGAGATTGTAATTTTCAAGGGTTCTATGAACAGGGCTTTTATATTGATCTCGGAAATCCAGAAGTTGGAGTTAGTATTGAGGATAATCGGATTAAGGTTGTTGTAAGTTCTAATGTAGTTGTTACTAAAGATGGAAAGAGTGCAAGAAAGACTGAACATACTGTGGAAGTTGGAAGCAACCTTGGTAAGTTATACAATGAAGCTTTGCAGGTGTATAATAAAGAAAGCAAAGATGCATTTTTGGAAGAGTATGGAGTTGACGTGTTGAGGTTATATGCTCCTGTCGATGGAGTTGAAATTCAGTGTTCACCTAAAGTATGGAAGACAGGGGATGTTGTTGAAGAATTGAAGGATGGTTTTGCTGCTAATCTTGGTGCAATTAAATTTAAGGGAAGTTATTATTCTTTAAATGATAAAACTGATGATTATTTTGTTGTTGATGAGAGAGTAAGTGAGCCTGTGAGATTTATGTATGTAAAAGACTGGCCAAGCAAGATTGAAATATATGGGTCTGGAGTAGATCAGAGTTTAATGATAGCTGAACCTGTAGGAAATCAGGAAGGGCTGGGAGTTATGGGCTTTTGTTATACGCCTTATCACTATGTTTATGATGTCGCATTCCCAGTTATGGTTCAGGTTGGAGATGGATTGGAAATATTCCAGTTTCCTATAAATGTTATTTTAGATAATAATGTTCCAAGAGAAGCTAATTTGCTTTCTGCAGGTTATGGAGAAAGTGAGTTTGATATGTGCAACTTTAAGGAAGGGCATGCAGACATTTATACCTACGATAATAATTTGAATCCTGTCGAGGCTTCAATAAGCTTCAAGTGTCTTGATCAGATATGCAGTTTAGGGGAAACAGTTATTAGCGGAGATAATTCTGTTTTAAGTGCAGATATTCCTCAATGTGTAAATGGGTATGTGATTGCAAGAGCGGAAGGGTTTGCAGAGGGAAAGACATTATTCTCTTCTAATGCAGAAAGCGTTGCAGATATTATTTTGGATAGGGAGTATGAGATGGATGTTAATGTAAATGTTGATGGTCAGAATGCTGAAAGGGCAATTGTTTATTTTGTTTCTGATGATGGAACAAAGACCGCAATGATTCCGGATAATAGTAAGATAACTTTGAAAGAAGGAATTTATCAAGTGAAGGCTTATGTTTATGGATCCACTGGACTTGTTATACCTGCTTCAAAGAGAACACAATGCGTAGATGTTTCTAGAGGAGGATTTTTGGGGTTGTTTGGCTCTACAACTGAAAAGTGTTTTGACATAGATTTGCCCGAGACAAAAATTGAACAGGCATTGAGAGGAGGAGGAGCTTCGGAGACTTATATTTTGGAGAGTGAATTGCAGAGTGGAAAAGTTACAATTAATACAGAATCTTTACCAAGTCCAAATTCTTTGGCTGATTTACAGACTAATTATGAATTATTTGATACTCAAGGAGTGGAGATAGAATTCGGATGAAAATGAAATCAATAATTTTGTTGGTGCTTGTAATTTTATTAGTTGCGAATGTTTCTGCAGATGCGAGTTTTGTTACAAGGCAAACTGGTTATACAAATTCGAAGAGTTATTATGGTTCTGCAGGTATTGAAACATATTGGCCTATTTTGGGTAAGGGAGAAAGTTGCGAGGCAAGGCAAGATGTCATTTTACAGGTTTCTCCCGCAGGATGTCAACCTGTTGTTGTTAGAAGTGATTTACTTGAAGAACAAAATGTTCCTGTATTTTGTCAGTTAGATGCTTTGAAGATTAATCCGTTAATCGATGTAAACAAGATAAAAAATATACATTTTGTGGGAGAAAAGCCTAAAGAAGTTATAGACATTGGATTTCATCCTGCAAGAGCTGCTTTGAGAACACAGGATAAATTGTTGGGAAGTCCACTAATTAACAATGTAGGATACATTGTAGTTGTTTTAAGAAAGAATCCAAATGAGAAAGATATGCCTGACATGGTAAAACTTAATTTACAGGCAGAGATAACTTATGATTCAGATAATGCCTTTGGTGTTGGTAAGAGTCAGATGTTTCTTGATTTAATGAATAATAATGATTGGGAGGTTGAAGGAAATAGGCAGACAATATGGAATGGAAGATATTTCATTAGACTTGATGAAGCTGAAGCAGATAGGATTGCAGTTTCAATTTATGATGGGGACAAAAGAATTTCTTCAAATACAATAAATAAAGGAAGTAAATCTGAGGACATTTATTTACCAGGCGGATATTGTAGTGCTGGGCTGAATATTGAATATGATGGATTTGTCGCTGCTCAGGAAAAAGCAAGAATAAAAGTAGATGATGAAATTTTGGAAGTTTATAGCGGAAGCAGATTTTTGAACGATAAATGTGTTGTTCAGGATGTTATTGTAAATGATTTTGATGGGACTGGAAAGATAGAAGTTAAGTGTGGAAGAGAAAGAGTTGATTTATCTTTAAGTTCTAGTTATTCCAATGTGGCAATAGAAGTATTAGGGTTTGAGCCTATAATTCCAGAGGGGACGAAATTTGAGACTAATAGTGTTAGAGGAATATTTCCATTGGTTTCTGCAGAAGTTTGCGAGGTTGAGTTGGACGATGCTACTGGAAAAGCAGGATTTTATTCGATAGCAAGACCTAATTTGATTTCTGGACTTGCAGAAAAGACTGGTTTCAGATGGGAATTATTTTATAGAGACCAAAATGATGGGGCCTTTATTAGTAAGGAAAATTTTTTAGGAGATGAATTTTTATCCAACCTGAAGAAAGAGCTGATAGCAAAATGTGAGGGAAAGAAGACTTTATTGGAGAAAACTTATAACGATGCGGATTTGGAGATGTCTTTTAATAAGTCCATAGAGAATTATGAGGGTGTTGTAGAGGATTACAGCAGTGAAACTTTCTATGACAATGAATTGTCTTCAACTTATGGGGAAAAAGCATTGGGTGCCGGAATAAGTCTTGCCGCATATCTCAACAAGAAGGCAACCGAGATAAGATTGAGAAGGGAAATGATTGATAATTATCCTGAAAATGCGCAGGAAAGTATTGATGAACTCAACAGATTGATAAATTACAATGTTGATAAGGCTGAGAAGATTGTAAATGTTGATAACTCATTTCATACTGTTAAGTTGTTATCTTTAACTAATCCTAGTAGTGAACAGGCAAATGCAGATTTTATTTATGCAGGAGATAAATTTAATCTTAAGGCTGGAGAAAGTTATGCGTTTGATAGTCAAAGCGGACAAGGTATCATCAAGGTATTGAGTTTGAGAATTGATAGTGCAAGAGTCAATGTTGTATGCCCTAGCGAGGTTAATACTTTTCCAGAGTTAGGAGATGCCCTTAAGAAGATTGCTAATCAAGACAGAGAAACGCAGAGAAAAGGATTGTCTAAAATTGGAAGTTTATTATTTGAAAAATTATCTTTCCTTCCTATAAGAAGTGTTCCTCTTGATGGAAGTATAGATGTGTGTGATGGTACTTTGGAGTTGGTAAGCACTAGCGTCCATAAGGTTGCAAGTATTAGAGTAATTCCAAAAGCTTTCAATACTGAATCAATAAGCAATTTAACTGTTGGAGTAGGAATAGAGAAAAGGGCAATACAGTTGTCTCCAGAAAAGGCACAGGAAAAAATAGATAATCTTAATGAGACAATACATAAGTGGGAAGGGATTTCTAATAATTTAGGAAATTTTGTAACTGGATTGAAGACAGCATGTTTTGCGACTTCTGCTGTCCTTACTGCCAAAAACTTTTTGTCTGGGCTTGACGGAGAAAGTATTGCAAGACAAAAAGTAATGAGGGGAGAGGGCGGATGGAATGAAAAGTGTGCAGGACTTGTAAAATCTGGACAGTATGTAACACAGAGGGCTTGCTATTTGGATAAAGCTAACGTCATAAATGCAGATATCAGTGCTTACAAGGGTGCAATAGATAAAGTAAATGAAAATATAAAGAAAGTTGAAACTCCTTACAAGAGTTCTGAATTGTTAGGAACAAGTGTTAACAGAGATAAGGCTGCAAAGGATTATGCTGATGATTTGTTGAATAGATATAAGGGAGAGACTGTTAATGGAACTAAGATTGAAGATTTGATTGTTAAGGATGGATATGAAAAAGGTTATTATAAATATGACCAGCTTAGAGAGATTGAGACAAATATAATTCTTAGTAAGTCTAATAATCCGGATATTGTAAATAGGGCGAATAAAGAATTGGGCGTTGTTTCCGAAGATATTAGGGATAATATTAAGGTTTATTCTGAAGTCGATAAAGCGAATGCGCTTGATATTCCCCAAGCTTACAAGGTTGATTTGAAAGATAGAAGAACAATCTTAACTGAAGTTGACAGGAAAGGAACAAGTGGAATTTCTGGAACAGTTTTCGGAGCAAAAGAGGATGTTAGTAGCGTTTCAACTATTGTTGTTTCGGCGAAGAACGGATTTGCTGCTGGAACTTATCTTCTTGGATTGAAAGAAGAGAGTGGAGGAAATTATGCAATTATAGATGCTGCTCAGATTGATGCAAGTACTGGAAATGAAATTGCACACGTTACAGATATGAACAAATTTACTGGCACATACAATCTTGGACTTGTTAAGAAGGCGGATGTAAATAGTTACAGGAATAAATATTCTGATCCAAAAGTTAGTTATTTTGAGACTGAGCCATACAAGGGATTGCCTGCAATCGTTCCTTTTGACATTCAGAATGGGTGGTATGTTGCTACAAAGCAAACTCTTCCTGCATTTGGAGCAAAGGGGCCGTTTGATTCTTCTGGAAGAGTTGCCGTATTCTGGCTTTGTAATGTTGGAGTAAATGGAAGAGAGCAATTTAATGAAGGTTTGGGAGATGATATTTGCCAGAGAATTGATTTAGATACTGGACAAAGTCTTGGAGTATTTCCAGGATTGAGCGAGGCAGAATCAAGGAAGAAAGTTGAACAGGGAATCAAAGCAATACAAGATGCTTCGAATCAATATGGGAAGAAGGTTGTGAATATATTAGGCGAGCCTTTCGAAGTTGGATTGCCTGCAACAAATCTTCCTGGAACTGAATGTGAAGATTTCATGAGTCCTGAAGACTGTCAAATATTATTCAACGTTTGCGACCCTGTTATTTGCCCTAATTCAAGGTGTGACTTTGGAGGTAAGTATCCTGTTGCAGATGTTGTTCAGTCAGGAATTGTTGGTTCCGCACTACTTTGTTTACCTAATGTTCGAGAGGGGATTGCTATTCCCGTATGTCTTACTGGAATAAAAGCAGGGGTTGATAGTTACCTTTCAATATTAAAATCGCATCAACAGTGTTTGCAAGAAAACATAGATACTGGAAGGACTGTTGGAATATGTGATGAGATAACTAGTATTTACGCTTGTGAATTTTTCTGGAGACAGGCCGCACCTCTTGCTAATGTGTTATTGCCTAAGACAGTTGAACTTTTAGCAGGACAGGGAACAAGAGGTGGAGGTGAGTATGCAGGAGTTACTAGTGCATGGGAAAATGCACAAGGCTCTGTGAATTACTTTACCAATTATTACGGTTCTAATGCTTTAGCAGCATTTAAAATTAGGTCTGTTGATGAAGCCGGAGGAACTTTCTGTAAAGCATTTGTTTCTGCCAAGGCTCCTAGTGCACTTGAAATTCTTACTGAACCAGATTCACCTCCACAATTTAGCGCATGGTTTAGTTCAATACCCTTTAATGATGCAACTCTTCCACCTACTGCACAGTATAAAGTATTTTATCACATTTTTGCAGGAAATGATGCAGGCATCTCTTATCAGGTTTATCTGAAAGATCCTCCTGAAAACTCTTACTATTACAGTACTTCTAGTATTCCAGTAGCTGCAAATTTCATTCCTAAAGGAGAGTTTGCTACAGATACAATTGATTTTACTGCACCTGAAGGATACAAGCAATTGTGTGTTGTGATAAATGGACAAGAGGAATGCGGATTTAAGCAGGTAAGTACAAGCTTTGCTGTAAACTATTTAAGAGATTCATTTGTAAGTGGAGAGATTGAGAGAACGGATGTTCAGTCTGAAAAAGAGTGTATTTCAGGAGGAACTAACTTGGCTGCATTAAGTAATCCAAATCCTCAGGCAATTGGAGAGGAAGCTTTGAATCCTGAAATTTATAATAGGGGAGTGTCAAGAATATGTGCAACTGACAATCCGGGAATCGGAACTAATTTGGATAGGTTTGTTGATGTTGGTTATTGTGATAGTGATAGAATAAGATGCTGGCTTGATAAAGAGAGCGTTGACAAAGCAATCACAGATTCTAATTTAGGAATAAAGAATTCAACATTGCAACAATTGGATAAACAACAACAGGATAATTTCATAAGAGATGGATTTTTGGGAAGAACTGAGGGAGAGAATAGTCTGAAGGATATAAGGACAAGACTTAACCAAATAAATGTAAGAGATATGACTTTCCAATTAGCTAATAAACTGCTTGATGAACTTGAGATTGTTGAAGAAGGTTTGTTATTTAATGACCAGAAGGCGAATGCTTTACTTTTGAGAGGACAGATTTATGATAAGCTTGTTAGGAGTTTGTTTGTTTCTGGGGGATTTGCCCTAACTGTTACTCCTGATGAAACTGCTCCGGTTGTAGACAACTCAAAAGAGTTGGAGCAGCAATATTTGGATAGCATTCAGGATTATTATTATAATATTCAAACTGATTTAAATGGCAATAGATATGTTTTTGTTGAAGATTATCCAACTGGGGTTTTCATAGAGAGACAAGTTTCAGACCTTATTCCTCCACAGGTTAAAATTAATTATAGGGATGCAGATAATTTTGCGGGCAAGGTTGAAAATGGAGTGATTAATGTTGATGAAAGTCATGTCCGAAATCAGCTTTTGAAAGAAGGCAAATTAATAAAAATATTAAAGCCCATAAGAGATTATCAGGCCACAATTGCTTTTGATTTGAATGGAAAGAGTTTTCAAGATTTGTATGATGGGAAAGTTAAAGTTTCTCCTGATGCTTTAGCAGTTACTATCTGGAGTTCTGAAGAATTAAAGAGGTATGAAGATTTTTACGGAAGAAAATTAGAGAGTACTCCAGAACCTAAAAACAACGCCCCAGAGGAAATTAATTATACGGTTGTAGAAGGACTTATACCTGGAATCCAAACTAATAGGACTGCAAAACTTATAGAATTAAATAGAATTTACACTGGACTTTATATTTTTGGAGGGGATATTTGGGCTCAATCGGATAATCCGGCTCAAAAGTATATAAATATTGGTAGCATTAACAAAAGAGACGAGATATTTATTCCAGGAGACAGTGAGTTTATGAAAGAGATATTGATAACAGAAGAAACTTTACCTCATATTGAAAAAGTAAGGGACAAGTCCTATTTTGATTTACTTGAAGGTTTAGTTAAATCTTAATTAGAAAATATAGAAAATTTTAGATTTTTATTCTGATATTGATCTAAGTATTGATTCGCAATAATGAAATGCGGGAACTAGGATTCGAACCTAGGAAGGCACTAAGCACACTGGAGCCTAAATCCAGCCCGTTTGACCACTCCGGCATCCCCGCGTAAATAAAAGAGCTACAATAGGGTTTTAAAGTTAATGTTTTAAGAATTAGAATGGTATTCGGTTATGTTATCAGACATGGTGAAACTGAGGGTAATGTCAAGGGAATTTCTCAGGGGCTAGTAAACTTTAGTTTGACTGAAAATGGAAGATTGCAGGCAAGAAATTTAGTGGAGAGGCTATCTTGTTTAGGGATTAAAAAAATAATTTCTAGCAGTTTAGGGAGAGCTCAAGAGACTGCAAATATTATCAATAACTCTTTGGCTGTTAGAGTTCAAATTGATGATTTGATTCGGGAAATCTCTTATGGTCTTTACGATGGGAGATCAGATGAAGAGTTAGTGAAGGGAAATCCAGGATATGACTCTTTAGCTTATCAATTTCTAGGAGGAGAAAGCCCTAATAATGTAATTTCTAGAATTTCTAATTTCTTTGAAAATTTTGAGGGAAACTATGGAAATGAACCTTTCTTGTTAGTGAGTCATTCTGGGGTTATAAAAGCCATGATGGTAATGGCCAATGAATTAGGAAGTATGGAGTTTTATGTTAAAAAAATTCCGCATAATTCAATAGGAAAAATTGAAGTGGAGAAAGGCAAACTAGTGTCTTTCAAATTTATTTGATTTAAGAATAATTTGTATATCTTTTTGGTTTCTTTGCTCTATGGGATTTAATGTTTATCAGAAGATTGACCTTTGGGCAAGACTCTGGCTTATTTTTTCTCTTGCCTTTTTGTTTTCTGCTCTTTTGCTCTTTCCTTCTGTAAGACAGGAATTTTCATGGTTTGAATCTAATCCTATTCTTGTTTATGTTTTGTTTATTGTTTCTTTATCATTGCTCTTATTTTCTATTTTTAAACTCAAAAGTTTGAAAATAGGGCTTGAATAATCAAATTATTTCTTCTTTTTAGATTCGGATTCTTTCTGCTTTAGTTTGTCTTCTATACCAAGTCTGTCTATCAGTTCCTTGTATCTATTTCTGATTGTAACTTCTGTGATTCCTGCAATGTCTGCAACTTCTCTTTGCGTTTTCTTTTCGTCATTCATTAATGCTGCAACGTAAAGTGCAGCTGCTGCAATTCCTGCTGGTCCTCTTCCACTTGTAAGCTCGGAGATATCCGCTTTCTTTAGAACTTTAAGGGCTTCATTTTGTGTTTTTGGGGATAAATGAAGAATTGAAGAAAATCTTGAAATGTAATCTTTTGGAAATGAGGGCTTGACTCTTATTCCTAGTTTTCTGATTATAAATCTGTATGTTCTTCCTATTTCTTTTCTTGGAACGTCTGAAGCTGCTGCAATTTCATCTAGTGTTCTTGGAATGTTGTATGAACGACAGGCTGCATAAATACAAGCTGCAATTACAGATTCCATTGATCTGCCTCTGACTAATCCTCTTTGCAATACAAAGTTGTAAACTCTTGCAGATTCATCTCTTACTACTGATGGAAGACTTAGGAATGAGGAAACACGCCTCAGCTCAGCCATTGCTAATCTAAGGTTTCTTTCAATTGAAGTGGATACACGCTCTTGCCATTTTTTTAATCTTAAGAATTTTCTCGTTTGCCCAGATTCTAGTTTGTAAATGTCTGAAATTTCTCCGACATTTGTTGTTAAGCCTTTGTCGAATTTTTGCATAGAAATCGGTGCTCCGCTTCTGCCTTTCTTTTCAGATTTATCAAATGAGCCTCCGGCCTCTTGACCAGTATCGACCATTTTTTCTTCTAATAAGAGACCACAATCGTTACAGATTATTTCTCCTTTTTGATCATCATAGGTCAAATCAATTCCACCGCATTCAGGACAACGTTTTACATGACTCATTTAGATACCGTAAGGTTTAAAAAGAGTAGGAAAACTTTGGTATTTAAGTGTTTCGGTTTGCTTACATTGTTAACTTAGAGGGACTTAACCTAAAGAAATTTAAAGGGTAAATCTATTGTTTTATTATGGAAGAAAATGTAAATTACGATTGGACTTGTAATAAATGCGGTTGGCATTTCCCTTTAATTGAGCCAATGCCAAATTCAGAAGGGCATTTTAAATATTCTTGTTCAAAATGTGGGGAACATATAAAACATAAATTAAAGTGTGTAATTTGTGGAAAGGGGCAAGAGGAGAAAGAAGCAAAAGGTTTTATAAAAGTTTATCCAGATAACCAAATAGAATTTTATTCTGTTTTATGTGATGAATGTAAAGAAAAGAAGAAATAGTCTAAATAAAATCTTTTAAAGGGTTTAGGTTTGAAATTCTCTTTTTTCCAATCTCGCAGTAATTCTTATCCAATTCTATGCTTATAGAATGTCTGCCTAATTTCTTACAGGCGTGAGCTGTTGAGAAACTACCGCCAAAAGGATCAAGAACTAAATCGCCTTTGTTTGAACTTGCCTTAATAAAAATCTCTAATAAAGGCACTGGTATTTGACAAGGATGAGCAGTTTTATCTTTGCTTACATTCTTAACTAAATTAAACTGAAATACATCATAAGGGGTTTTGCCTTTACTTCCATTTGCTATTCTTTCTTTTATTCTTTTGTCTGTGGGGTTTCTATATGGCTCTGCTATATCGTCTTTGTTAAACACTTTTGGTTTTTCACCCTTGATATAAAATAAAATAGAGTGTTGGCTTCTTGTGAAATTAGTAGGGGACATTCCTGTATTAACAGGATAATGCCACGCCATCCAACGCTTAAAAGTTAAATGCTTATCTAAGAAAGGCATAAGATAAGCGTTATTTTCTGGATAGTTAAATAAGTATAATGCTCCGCCTTCTCTTAGAACTCTTACACATTCTTTAAGCCAACTCTCGCACCAATTCAAATATTCTTCTTTGCTTTTATTGTCCGCATAAGAATTGTATTTTTTACCGATGTTGAAAGGTGGGTCAGTTACAATCAAATCCACAGAGCCATCTTTAAGTTTCTTTAATTCTTCTACACTATCACCATTAATAATATTATGCTCTGTTTCCATCTTTTCTTTATAAAATATGTTGCTTTTCATTTTTTATAAACTTGCCTCTTTTGTTATTTTGATTAAGCTAAGCCATCTATTCTTATCCTCTTTCATTATCTTGGCTAATTCAGGAAGAGCCAGCTCATAGGGGCATTTCTTGATAGCTTGGTGCTTTGTTATAAAGTTATAGTAAATCTCAAATCCCTTCATAATGGCGTTTGCTGAATGGATAGAGCCGTGAAATCCCCTCATAACCTTTGTTCTGGCTCTCACGCTGTTATGCAGTCTTTCAATAGGATGATTAAAGCCCTCTCCTTTTGAGGCATTGACCTTATTATGCATAACATTATGCCTTCCTAACTTGTTATTATAGCCCCAAACTTGTTTAATTGCCCTTGGATAGACATTCAAGCCGTCTGTTGTGACTATCTTTGTCTTATCCTCTGACTTCTGCTTTATTCTTGATACAACTGCCTTAATATCTCTCAAGCTTCTTGTTCGGCAGTATTCCGAAGAAATGAGGAAGCGAGTTTCAGGGCAAATGCTATCTATAAACCAATTCTTCTCTACACCCTTTCTTGACTTATGGCTCTTCCTTCTATGGCATTCCATTTCATCTACTTGGACTTCCATGCCGACATCAAGCTTCAATCTGTCTGTGAATTTGCTTATCATCTTGGAATATTTGATAATCCACTTATAGACTGAAACATTAGAAGCGTTATGTGGATGAAAGATTGCTAAATGTTCTTGCACCTTTCTTGTTGAAACTCCTCTGTAAAATAAGTCTATGCTTTGGCTTATCTTTTGAGGTGTGTTTCTCATTCTGTAAAAACCATCGTCAACAACAAACCTATAAGAACAATCCTTACAACTAAACCTTTGTATCTCCCCCCTATTCTCTGTCTTTCTAACTCCCCTTTTAATTATATTTTCCGAACTACAATTAGGACAGGAAAGTTTTTTATACTTCTCTTGCTTATTTCTTTTGCATTTCATTTTGCGATGTGATGCCTGCCCTTCGGGGCAGTTTATGATTAGGATGCTGGGGTTTCCCGTGGTTGTGGAGACCAACTAACCCCAACCCCATCCCACAACTTCTTTCTCGGTCTGGAGCCGAGCGATTATCATGAGATTAGCTATCAAGCTTAAGATATTTAGGAATAAAGGGTTTATATATTTTACTATTCTCTACTACTTACCTACTTTTATATATAGAGTAGACAAATAGTACTAAATAGAAAGATTTATAAATAACATTTCAGTATATAGAGCATGGGAAAATTAGGAACATTTGAATATCCTGAACTAAGCGTAGACGATGCTGTCAGATATGCAGAGTTATTAGTCAATGAATTTCACAAAGAAGTGAAAGATATAAATGAGTTTGCGGTTAGACTTGGTCATAAAAGTGCTAATTCGGGGTCTTTCTTCGGTAAATTAAGCGATATGAGGAAATTTGGGCTTGTAGATAAAAAGACTTATAGAGCTACCTCAAGAGCCGAAATAATAGCCAATCCTGTAGGCAATGAAAGGCAAAATGCTATTAAAGATATGATTTTAAGCATACCTCTTTTTGAAAAGCTAAATTCAAGATTAAAAACAAAGTCTCCTACGATTGAGCAATTTAAAACCCAACTAATAGAGGTTACAGGAGATAGGGAAAAAGCTAGTAAAGAAGCCGAAAAAATCAGAAAAATTTATATAGATGCTATCTCCCATATAAGAGAGGATCAACTTAAAGAGCAATCAAATGATCCGTTTAACAATATGGGGCAAGAACTATCACAACAACAAACCAATTCAGATTTAATTTTGTTTAGAGCAGGGAAGTATAATTTATCCTTGCCTAAAGATGACGCAAACATAGACGTGCTTATATCTATCTTAGAAAATATGAGAGAAGAAAAGAAGAAGAAAAATTAAACTTTCTCTAAAACCAGCTTTACAGCTCCCCTATTACTTTTAACAACATCGCCAACAAAGAGGTTTACATGTGAAGTCTTAACTTTTGTTTTTCCATAAGGGGCGGACTTTTCTTTTACTAACATCGTTTGCTCATCTCTTAGTTTGTAAATCTGATCTTTCTTAAAAGAAGGAGCATAGTAATTCTTACCTTGTTGCATGGCAGAAACCCATAAACCGCCATTGCTTTTCATATCAACAAGGCAGACAAAGAACTCGTTAAACTCGTCATTCCTTGAAACCATTAAATGCCAAGAAGCTCTTTTACTGAACTCTCCACCTCTCCAGACCTGCCCAGATGTTACTTTAATCTCCATAGGCATATTTATCTTAGTAAACAATAAATCGGGCGTATTATCTCCTGTTGCTTTCTTCACTTCATAACCCAAACCCTTAGTAAAAACCCTTGAGGCGATTTGCTCTAAGAGATTACTAAATGTTTCAGACTGAATTTTACCGCTTAACTTCACATCATACTTTAATTTAAATTCTTTAACAAAAAAGTGCATGGCTTCCGAACTTTGTTTTAAGACTTCTAAAACCATTTCTCTCGTTATTCCAAATGGATTATCGTGCATAGAATTTTGAGGAGTTTTACCTTTATAAAAGTCCCTTTAAGTTAACAATGCACGGTTTGCTTATTCTTTGTATAGCCAACTGACATATGTCACCCCCTGAAATAAGCTGAAGAAGGTGTT
>DANJ01000013.1 GCA_002497285.1 Candidatus Pacearchaeota archaeon UBA92 | reverse complement strand
GACATATGTCAGTTGGCTATACAAGTTTATTAGCATGAAAATCCATATGTATTGAGGTGTTCTGCGTCGAGTAAAAACCATGATTCTCTTCCTTGAACATGACATCCTGAAGGCGTATTTGGTGAAAAGTAAAGATGATCTACTATTGATACACCCTCTTTCGCGTTAACTCCTGCATTTGATAATCTTATCAGATTTACTAGAGACTCAATTCCATTTTCATCTGCTCCACTCGATCCTTGAAGTCTATTAATAAATGAGGGTGCATCTGTATTGTTTACATATTTAGTTGAGTTTGAATTAAAATTGACATAATCTACAATGTCGTCTGCCTTATAAAATTTGTTTGAAAAGGCGCCGTTTGTAGACACTAAATATAATGGGTCGTCGAAAGTTTCTATTGGGATATAGGCTATTGTAACTTCTGTCTTGTTCCATAGTGCAAGTCCGTTTAAATCTTCCATCAAGAATTTTGTCGTCAATATCAATTTAATATTCCAAGGATCTTCTTGTTCGATTTCCAGAGTCGGTTTTGATAAAGTTATATTGGTGTTTATCTTATTTGCTTTTTCTCGTATTTTCGATTCTATCTCTTTGAAGGTTACACCAATCATTAAATCTTGGGGCTGTCCGTAAAGGGTACCATTAAAAAAACTTTCCTGCATGATCGCATTCACATCAGGAACATAATTTCCTGTTTCTGCTATTCTTCCCTCAATTAAAAATATTATTCTAAATCCCGATATATAGACTTGTCTTGGCATATCTTTCTCTATCGAAAAAAGGAAATTATTCATTGTTTCAATTCTTTTTTGTGTTGACTTTCTTTCATTTATCTGGGAATAGAATGTGAATGACAAAACGAAAAGAGTAATTATTAGTATTACTAATGCTGTGAAAAATATTCCTCTTTTATCTTTTATTAACGCCATGTTACTGCTTTGACTTCTGTTGACCATGCGTATGGAATTCCTTGAACTTCATTAATTTCTATTTCTAAATCCTGTTCTGTGAATTTTATGTCTACTTTATTATTCGAGTTTAAATCTAACTGACTCAGAAGTTTGAATACTGCAACTTGGAAGGCGTCGTTACCATTGTAATCTATTGCTATTTCTTTGTAATTGCATTGTTCTGAACCTTGATATGCGCCAGGTATTGGCGTAGTTATGACTGAATTATCTTCAAATTGTACTGTCCAAATGCATCCCTTTGCAGAAGGAAGTATTTCTGTAAATGAAGAAAAGCTTTTCAAAACTGTTGAGATTATTTTATTATATACTGAGCCTGCTGAAGAATTACTGGGCGATAGACCTGTCGTTATTTTTATAGTATTTGTATTATTTGTAATTTCTGGAGGAATATTCAATGAATAGGGGTCTCCTAATTCTATATAATTAAGTCCATAATCTGCCAAATGGTATATTTCAAAATCATTTATTTTTAAACTGTCTGTCCATTTTGGACCAGAATAAGAAATTCCAAGAGTTTCAAGTATTGTTGAATTATTTGGTATTGTAAATGTGCCTGAATAGGCATCATCAAATTGCTTTTCTGTAGTTATTATTAAACCGTAGGGTATTTCGTCTGAGGTATAATTAAATTCGATATATGAATCAGGATAAAGTACTGCTGATATGTTGCTTGAAGTTTCTAGAGTCTGTTCTGAATAAGTTGTTTCTAAAATATTATTAGCTATCTGTTTGTATATTTCTGCAAGTTCTTCTATGTTTGCAAAGTAATATGAACCATTTCCGCATGCAGCAATTGCTTCTAAGGTTGTTACATCCGCCTCACTTCCAAATCCTACCGCATTTACAGTGATTCCATAGTCTTTTGCGTCACATGCTGCCTGAATAGCATCCTGCTTTGCATCTCCTGTTCCTTGCTCTGAACATAATTGATTCGCTTGTCCGTCACTCATTACAACCATTGATTTGTAAATATTTTCTGTTTTACATATAGAAGAACAACCATCATTATTAATATTGTTGCCATCATCACATTGCTCTCCTTGATTAAGATAACCATCTCCGCAGATTCCTGTAGTGTCGCATGATAAGTATCCGTTGCATTGAGAATTACATTGTTTTCGCCCTTCAAAACCATTTTCAGAGCAAAATTCTAATTGACCATCACAAAGTTCTCCTATCTCAGTTAGCGAATTTCCGCATTTTGAAGGAGGTAATTGTGCCAATGCACTTATTTCACTGTCTCCTAATGCTTTTGAATAAATTCTGAAATCATCTATTCCTCCGTCGAAATTCCAAAGGGTAGTATAACTACTTCTTGTTTTGCCAATATATGGGTTAAGCAATGGAGGAATTGATTGGGCAGCGCCAGTGTCCTGATCCACTAAATTTCCATCTAAATATAACTGGGTTGCAGGAGAGCCATCATAGTTCCATATGGCTACAACATGATGCCATTGATTTAATGGAAGAGAAGATATACGATATGCTGAACCATCAAAACCTGTGTCTTTATAATCTTCCATCCAGAATCTAAGTCTTTTTGAATTATCAATATCAATAAAAAAATATTTGTTTGAAGTTGATGCATCAAATATTGTCTGCCTTCTATTTACAGCCGGTTTCATCCAAAAAGAGATTGTTCCAGAGCTAGAATCTATAACATCAGGCATTTCTATGTAATCTCCACTACTAAATTCTAAATAACTTCCTGAAATTCCAGACGAATACAACGGATTTCCGAATAGTGTACCATGGTTGTTGTTTCCAGATTGGTCATTTACATTGTTTTCGAGGTCATAATAAACAATAAGATCTGCTTTATTTTTTATTGTAGATACAAGATTTTTGACAGCTTTGTTTATTCCACAACAAATACAAGTATTTCCTGAAGCATCCCATTGATTAGCGATTATATTTTTAAGAGAATTTATATCCTGTGAGAGTTGATGAAAATCTGCATCATAAGCAAGCTTCTCATAACCTACCAATCCGACTTTATTGTTTGAATTGTTTAATAATATATCTAGAAAGAGATTATTTGCAGCTTTTGCCTGAGTAATTTTGCTTCCAGCCATACTTCCAGAGAGGTCCGTTACTGAAAATACATCTGCCCTTTTTGATATATTGCTGAAATAAGATATATTCTCCAAGCCTAATCTCAAAGGTATTGTCTTTCCCCATAAATTATCATAGTCTAAAATTGAAGATAACTCAGCATTTGAAAATGTGATAGTTTCTTCCTGATTTGTATAATTTCGATATATGGTTCTGTTTCCTATATTAAGAAAGGTTAATAGACCCTTTGTATCTAAATGAAGAGATACAAAAAGAGAGTTTGGTTTTTTAGGTATATAAAATCCGTCATAAATATTTATGAGCCCAGTTATACCTGGAAAATTATATCTAGCTGGCTTTTCATATTGAACTTCACTCTTATAATTTATTTTGATAAATCCCCCTGCAACATGAAGATTGGCGCCTCTTAATTCAAGAATATTATTTGCAGATGGCTGAATACCAATCGTTGAAAAATTGTATTGGCTTGGGGTGAATTCGGAAGGAGAAGGAGAAAATTTTCCTTTGAATATGTTATTTATATAGACTTCAAATTCGTTATTTATTGCCAACTCCATTGAAATTTCAGTAATATTCCCATCATATTTTACAGGAATTGAAATATTTCCATCACCAACATAACCTCCAAAATAGAAATATTGTTTTCTCACACTGCTCGAAATTAGGGCTCTTGCAGAAAACCCAGTTACATTTTGACCTTGTTGTATGCCACTTATTATTTGCCTTGTTGCATCAACTGTTTTTGCTTGTTCAAGGGGTATTGAACTTTTAGAAAAGATAAGTGTATTTTCATACCAAAGAGCAATATTCTCTTTCGTGTCTAGCTCTGATAGTGCAGCCTCTGCTACTGATTTTGCTAATTCAACATCTGTAACATAGAATTCTCCTATTTGCTCGAGAATTGTTTTTTCTGGGTCCTTTATTGTGCCATCGTTTACTAAAGATTGGATGTATGGTTCATTAATCTCCCCAATCTTTAATGAAGATAATGTTGTTATGATGTCATAATGTATTTCTGTCTGACTTTTAGTATATCTGCTGACAGGAAATGCAACTAAAATAACAACTACGATTATAGACAAGGCTATAAGTGCATCAGTGCTGAAAAAAATCCCTTTTTTTATATTTCCCATAAGAATATATGTACCTCTACTGGTTTTTCTTTATAGATGGTTAATCTACTAATCTTAATTAAATTTTTTGGATTTTTTGTTTGTTGTCCTATTTTATCTATAACTTCGCCTTGAATAGTAATTTGGTCAGAAAAAGTTATGTAATAGTTATATCTTGTTTTTAGGAGTGTTTTTGTTTTCCCGTAGTCTTGCTCTGAAAGATAATAAAACCTTTCAAGTTTGGTTTCATTTATTCGATTATTTGATAGAAGTCCTATTTTCGTAACTGTATCTTCAGTCCAGTCTAGAGGATAGCCCTCAGAAATTAAATTGTCTGCAATCAAACTTCCTTGATAGAACAAAGCTTCAAGTTTCTCATCTGTTTCCGTTGAGGCGTTTAAACTATATAGATAGAATATTAATATCCCTGATATGAATATTATTGATGCAATCATCAAATCAAATCCCCAAGCCTGGCCTCTTTTGAATATCATCTCTTTTTAATAAAGAGAAATCTAACTATTTAATCCTTCCGCAAGAAATCCTTGGCTTTCAAGCCAATGAATGAATTGCGGTAATTATTTCTACTAAAATAAATATAAAACAGGGAGCAGCAACTTGCTCTCCCTGAACAACATTTGTAGTGGTAGCTTTCTCTCATAAATAAACTTTGTGGAGTGCGACAACGCACTTCGCGCGGAGGTAAAATGGAAATACAGGTTTTGATTAGCGAGAGCTAT
>DANJ01000027.1 GCA_002497285.1 Candidatus Pacearchaeota archaeon UBA92 | reverse complement strand
CAACTTGCTCTCCCTGTTTTATATTTATTTTAGTAGAAATAATTACCGCAATTCATTCATTGGCTTGAAAGCCAAGGATTTCTTGCGGAAGGATTAAAACTCCATAAACCCTTAAATTTACATGTTTAAATCATTAAAGGATAAGTTGAAAGGCTTCTTTGGAAAACCCGAAGAAGAAAAAAAGACAAAGGTAAAAACAAAAAAGCAAAAGGAAATCAAAACAAAAGAAAAAAAGACAAAATCCCTAAAGAAAACAAAAATCCCTTCAGACAAAGAATTAAAAAAACAAGCAAAGAAGATAAAGACCGAAGTTCCACAAAAGTTCTCCAATTCAGAGTTAAAATATGAGCCAGATACAGAAGCAATAAAAAAAGAATCAAAAAAGCAAAAGGAAATCAAAACAAAAGAAAAAAAATCATTCTTCTCTAAATTGTTCACTTCAGAAGAAAAGTCAATTGAAGAAGTGATTGAAGAACCCAAGGAATCTCCGCTACCAGAAGAACAACCAATTCCAGAAGAAAAACCATCTTTCCTAAAAAGATTCACATCTAAACTTTCAACAACTACCTTAAAACAAGAACACATTGATGAAATCTTCGAGCCATTAGAATTAATATTATTAGAAAATAACGTAAACCTAAATGTAGTTGATAAAATCAAATCAAATCTTAAAAAAGACCTTCTAGGAATTGAAGTAAAAAAAGACAAAATAGAATCTACAATCCTTGAATCTCTAAAAAATTCAATTTCAAAAATATTAATAGAACCTCCAAATCTCCTTGATTTAATAAGACAAAAAAATAAAACTGGAGACATTTACACAATAGTCTTCTTTGGCATCAATGGTTCTGGAAAAACAACAAGCATTGCAAAACTCGCACACAAATTAAAAAAGGCAGGACTAAAGCCGGTCTTAGCAGCAGGAGACACATTCCGAGCCGCTTCAATAGAGCAAATAAAAATACACGGAGAACGCCTCAATATCCCCGTAATAGCAAACAATTACGGCTCTGACCCTGCGTCAGTTGCGTTTGACGCAAAATCTTACGCATCAAAACATAAACTAAACGTAGTATTAATAGACACGGCAGGAAGAATGTATACAAAATCAAACTTAATGAAAGAAATGGAAAAAATAATTCGTGTTAGCAAGCCAGACCTGAAAATATTCGTAGCAGAATCAATTACGGGAAACGACGCAACTTCTCAAGCATCCATGTTCAATGATGCAATAGGGATAGATGGCATCATTTTAACAAAGGCAGATGTAGATGAAAAAGGCGGAGCAATCCTCTCAGTAGGCTACACAACGAACAAGCCAGTATTTTTCCTCGGCACGGGGCAAGAATATGAAGACTTAGAACAATTCAATAAAGAAAAAGTTTTGAAAGGTCTTGGCCTGTAAATCTAATCCTCATCTAACTTTCCAGACAAAATTTCATCCAAAAATGGATGACTCCTATTCCTCATCCAGAACAAAACCTCAAAATTTCCATTTGCATCAGGAAGTAATGGTTTATCATTATAACCCTTGGAAATTTTCTCTCCAACACCAATATGCCTTCCCGAAACACAAACTATTCCCAAACCTAATGAACTCATATCATTAACAACATCAAACAACTCTAATGCCTCTGAAGCTATATCTGAATAACTTCTTAACCCTCCACCTTGGATACCCCTAACATTTCCAAGGGTCAAATAATCATCAGAATAAATTCTATATGGCTCCTCAAAGCTTGGAGGAGTAACTGCAAAAAACCCCTCTGCCATTGATACCCATAAAACTCCATCTCTATATCCATCCATTCAAATTCCTCAAAAAGGGGATTAATAAGGGTTACTATTTTGGAAATCACTCCAAAAAAAGGCAAACCCAAAAACTTTAATATCTGCAGATTTACCTCCTAAATCAAATATTTAAAACTTGGCAAAAGTTTTAATACCTTCTACAGACTTCTATTTAACATACCTAAGGAAAGTTGAACTTCAAGAAACCATAGGTGTCTTAAGAATGCTAGACAAACTATCATCCGCACTAAAGAAAGCAACAGACAAGATAGCTAATGCTGTCTTCCTGGACAAGACTCTTGTAGATGGAATAGTGAAAGAGCTCCAGAGGGCATTGATAGAAGCGGATGTAAATGTCCAATTAGTCCTAGAAATAACAAAGAAAATCAAGCAATCTGCTTTAGATGAAAGAATTAAAGGCATAGAAAAGAAAGAACATCTAATAAAATTATTACATGATGAATTAAAGGCGATTCTCGGAGAATCTAAAACTCTCACTCTAAAAAAACAAAATACTTTCATGATGCTCGGCTTATACGGAGCAGGTAAGTGCGTTCACGGAGATACCAATATTCAGTTGGCTGATGGAAATATAAAAAAGATAGAGGGGATTTATGATGAATATTCAGGGATAAAAAAGCCTGAAATCTTGGAGGATGGATTTATTATAGATATAACTGAAGAAAATTTGTCTGCGCCTTCATTTAACCCAAAAACATTAAAAATAGAATATAAGAAAATTACTCATTTATGGAAGCTTAAAAAAGAAGATTTATATGAAATCTATTTAGACAATGGAAATGACTTCTCAATCAAAGTCACGCCAGAACATCCTTTTTTTGTATTAAGAGGTCAAAATATTCTAGAAATAAGAGCAGATGAACTTGAAGAAAGCGACTGGATTGCAACTCCAGAGAATGTTAAAATACAAGGAAAGACGATTAGCTTGGAGAAAAAGCTTAAATTATTACCACTCTCTGTTAGATTATCCGTTGAGAAAGCAAGGTGCTTAATTAAGAATAAGAGACAGGCAATAAAAGATATCCATAAATGTCTATCTATAAAAAGAAATTATTGCAGCTTCACATCCGAATTAAAGGAAGGAAATGTTCCGATTGAGTTGATAGACAAATTGCCAAATATAATAATAGTAAAAGAAAAAAGATCTCATAAATATATTACTATCCCTGTTAACTTAACCTCTGAATTTGCAGAGTTCTTGGGGTACCTGATGGGCGATGGGAACATAAGGCCAAATTACGTTCAGATCTCAAATGAGGATTCAGAAATTATAAATCGCGTAAAAGAACTATCAATCGCATTATTTAATTTAAATCCTATAATAAAACCTGCCAAAAGAACAGAAAAGATGTATGATATCAGGATTGCTTCCAAAACCTTGGTTAGCGTTCTTTCAGTATTCGGATTATATCCTGGTAAAAAGGGAAAAGAATTAAAGATTCCAGAAGAGATGATGCTGTCAGATAACGAAGTTATCCGAAAATTTAGCAGAGCCTACTTTGACTGCGACTCATCACCCGCTAATAATAAAAGGGATATAGAATTAGTTTCTGAAAGTAATATTTTAATTAGACAATTCTGTATGCTTCTAAAAAGATTTGGAATAATTTCAAAGATATCTAAAAAAATCATAAATTCAGTTCCTTATTACAGGCTTAATATCCATGCAAGATATGCGGAAAGGTATGCAGAAAGAATAGGGTTCTTGATAAAGAATAAAAGAGAAAGAGCAGATAAATATGCAGACATCGGCCTAATACAGGGTTGTGGTAATCAGGATATGGTTCCTCTGGGAAAGTTTCTAAAAGAGACTCGTCAGTTATTAGGATTTTCAATAGGAGAGATACAGGAAAATGCTGTTTATAGCTATGGAATATACGAGAAAAAAGGATTAATCTCAAAAGAAAAGCTTAAGCAGTTGCTTACTTATTATTCGCTGAAAAGAAAGGGAATATATTTTAGTCTATTAGATGACCTTCAGAAAAATGAGGATATTAACAAGAAATATGGAAATGGTTTAGCTAATGGAGTAAAGAAATACCTAAATGATTCTGGGTTGGTTGAAGAAGGAGCCCTGCAATTATCGTTTATGGGCCAGAAATATTTACAACAAATTAGAATGGCGGATCCAGATAAAATAATAATGCAGCTTGAATATTTAGCAAATTCAGATATCTCATGGGTTCCAATAAAAACAATTCAGAAAATAAAGAATACCCAGAAATTTGTTTACGATTTAACAATAAAAGACAACCATAGTTTTATTGCTGAAGGGTTTATTGTTCATAACACAACAACAATCAGCAAACTAGCCTTATATTATTCAAAAAGAGGACACAAAGTAGCAGCAATCGGTTTAGACGTTCACAGACCTGCAGCCTCAGAGCAATTAAAGCAATTGGGAGAAAAAGGCAATTTTGCAGTATTCATAGATAAAGAAGAAAAAAATCCAGCGAAGATATGGAAGAAATATGAAAAAGAATTAGAAAAATACGACTTAGTATTAGTAGACACGGCAGGTAGAGATGCCTTGGATTCCGAATTAGTAGAAGAAATAAAAACAATAAATAAAACAGCCAAACCAACAGAAACGTTTCTAGTAATGCAGGCAGATATCGGCCAAGCCGCTCAAAAACAAGCCAAGACTTTCAAAGAGGCTGTAAACATCACAGGAGTTATAATAACCAGAATGGATTCCACTGCAAAAGCAGGAGGTGCATTAACTGCTTGTCATGAAGCCAAGGTTCCAGTGGTATTCATAGGGACAGGGGAAAAGCCCCATGACTTGGAGCTATTCGACCCAGAATCATTTCTCTCCAGACTTTTAGGAATGGGAGATTTGAAATCGTTAATGGAAAAAATCCATTCTGTGACTGACGAGAAAAAACTAAAACAGACACAGGCAAATCTTGAGGCAGGAAAACTCACTCTAAGAGATGTACAAGCTCAATTAGAATCGATGGAATCTCTCGGCTCAATGGATAAGATAATGTCAATGATTCCAGGGTTAGGAAAAGCAAGAGAAAAAATCACAGACGAACAATTAGAACAGCAGCAAAAGAAAATGAAAAATTACAAGAACGCAATAAATTCAATGACAAAAGAAGAAATAGAAAATCCCGAACTATTAGAAAAACAAACCTCCCGTATACAAAGAGTAGCAAAGGGTTCTGGCACAAGTACTTCAGACATCCGTGCTTTAATCAAACAATACAAACTTCTAAACGATTTAGTAAAGAACCAGTCCGCAATGTCCGAGGGCAAGATGGATCAAAAGACTTTGATGAAAATGGCCAGGAAACTCGGGAAAAAGGGAATGCGGATGTAAAACAACAAATTTAAATAACTATTTCTCAAGCAGATTATATGGACTATAGATATGTAACCTCTGAACTTCTATCTAGATGGAAAACAAAAACCAGTATGGGGGATATCACAGGTCACCTAAATAAAAGACAAAAAGAGATGGCTTGGGAATATATTCAAGCCCTAGATCATTATGATAAACAGAAAGAAGAACAAAAAGCTAATATCTTCAATGAAAATGGTGAAACAATAGCAAGAGGAAGAAGATATGCTGCGGCAACAGGCGTAATAGCAGGAGGCATTTTAGGTTATTTAACAGGGAGAGATGTACTAAGTACATCCATAGGGGCAGTAACTGGAACAGCAATATTAGAAACAATAGAACACTTATTCAGGCCTCTTGCCCATAAATTCGGACTCCCACAAGAACCAAAAGATTCCGAAGAACACGAAAAAATCGCAAGGCGCTACCAACATTTACTCGAAGACGCAATATAAAAAGAATTAAATAAAATTCCTCATTCAAATTTAATGATAACTCGTCCTAAAAGACCAATCATCCCTGCAATTCTTGCCCTTATTATCTTAATAATAGGCTCTCTAATTTTCCTCTATGATTATGAGAATAGAATAGATCCGCCTCAATTCAAACTCCCTGACAATGCCGTCATGAAAGTAATAGACGGCGACACAATCCAGCTCGCAGACAACACCATTGTCAGACTTTTAGGGATAAACGCCCCTGAACAAGAAGAAGACTGTTATGAAGAAGCTAAAGAAAGGTTATCAAATCTCCTCCTATCCTATGAAGTCCGTCTCGAATCCGACCCAGCCGCACCAGACACAGATATCTACGGAAGAAAACTAAGATACATATTTCTAGACAACCAAAATATCAATCTAATTCTTCTCCAAGAGGGCCTAGTAAGAACCTATTTTCTCAATCAATCACTCAAATACCAAACAGAATTCATAGCAGCAGAGCAAAGAGCAATTGAAAATCAAATAGGCTGCTTGTGGAATTAAGAGATCTAAACACAATAAAACCGTAAAATTTATATAGGTATATCAATTGATATACCCATGGAAAAGCTTATAGAAATCATCAAAAAAAAACCTTCCCTGCGATATCCAAGATTGGATACAATCCTAATGATAGAGGAATTCATAAAAGAAAATGATGGAGAATACAAAAAGAAACAATTATGGGAAAATTTACCTAGAAAAATGATGTATCAAACATTCAGTATTGCCCTAGACTATCTTCTGATTTCTGGAAAAATCTCTGTTGATTCGGAAGGGAAAATAGGATGGATATTCTATCCTAAAGAAGCTCAAGAAAGGCTGAAACAAGCCCGTTTAATCTGGAAAAGACCTCATGATAAAAAAACCTTGTGAAGTTCAATTTGCAAACCCTGGAGTAAAGAAAGCATTTGACGATCTTAATGATCCAGTACTTAAAAAATTTTTAGAAAGAGCCCTTCAAGATATAAAAGACAATCCATTCTGTGGAATTCAAATTCCAAAAAGATTAATTCCTAAAGAATATGTAAAAAAGTTCAATATCCATAATGCCTGGAAGTATAATCTGCCGAATTCATGGAGGCTTATTTATTCAATTATCGGCGGAGATATCATGATATTAACAATCATCCTTGAATGGATGGACCATAAAGAATATGAAAAGAGATTCGGATATTAGAGAGCACCATAATTAGGCAATCATTTATCTCGCGCACTTAGAACTCATCACAGGAAAACCTTTCCTTACAACAACAAAATTCTGATTCTCTATCCTATAAGGCTGTGGGCTTCCCCCAGGAGAAAATATCTCAACAACCGTCAGATTGAAACTAGCAGCAATGTAATTTTCCTGAATAGGTGCAATGGTAAACCAATAACTAACCAGATTCCCTTCCCCATGATAAACTCCCTGTCCAAGATCTACAAGCCTTGCATGCAATTGATTAAATCTAGGCATGACATACTCATAATACATCCCTCTGCCAATAAAAAAGTCTCTTTCAGGCCTATTTTCCTCTGTACCCTGAACTCTTGTAACATTAAAGATCAATCCTTCCGGAGTCGTGACCCTCCATCTCGCGCCATCTGTAGCCTCACTAAGTCCAGTATTATCAAGCCCAACATCCAGTCTATATTCAGTCCTGCCATCCGCAATTAAAGGACAATTTCTATTATCAACAATTGTCTTAAGAACAGCTTCCTGCGCAGATACAATAGAAGCTGAAGCAATAAGCCCAAAAGCTACAACTACAATAAAAATTCCCAACAGCCTCATGGGATTCATAAGTCCCCTAGGCTCCTTACACTTCATTTTCTTCATATATAACTACTACATAGTAGGTATTTAAATCTTCGTAGTCAGTTTCTCACAAGCCGAAAAGAAAACATTTATATAGATTACGTAATATTACGTAATATGGAGATAATAGCTAAAATAAGTAAGGGAAGCAAAATGGATCAGATTTACCTGCCCAAACAAAGGGCCATTCTGAACATTGGGGAATATGCAGTCATAACTCCCCTGCACCGGGAAAAAGAAAAGAAGGATGAAAAGCTATATTTTTACGGCATAAAAGACATTGAGCCCATAAAACTTGAAATAATATCCAGGATAATCAGCATAATAGAGTCTAACATTGATTATGAGAACATAATAGTAACTGGATCTTTCCTGAACAAAGGTTTCAATTTTAACGATATTGACCTTTTAATCTTAACAGAAGAAGATGAAAGCCAGGGTAAAACAATACAAAAAAGAATAGAAGAAAAACTAAAGATAAACACCCATTTAATTTTATTAAGCGATAGCTCATTCAAAAAAGCTCTTGAAATAGATCCTGTCTGGAGAATGATAACCAGCAAAAGCATTTCAAAAAGAAGAATTCCTCCATTGCCCAGAATAAAATTAGACTATAAGTATCTTGATGCTCAACTGATAAAAAGCAAGACATTGATAGACAATTTTGACAATCTTTATGGAAAAGATAAGTATAAACTGATAAGAAACGCTGTAGCCATTTACCTGTTTATCCATAATAAGCCGATTTCAGATGCATGGATAGAAAAAGAAATATTAAAAGAGCTAGGAACAACTGCCGAAGACCTGAAAAATAATCTTATAGGCAAGAATATTTCAGGAAAATATCGCACATTCCATCTTAGATTAGAAAGAGAGGTAATAGAAAATGCCACAAAACAGGAAAAAGCTCATTAAGCTGATCATCGGAAACTTGTCTAATGCAATAGTGCATGAAATCCTTAGAAAAGCCTCTGAAACAAAATAGGAAAAATTAGAATCTCCACATGCTCTAAAAAAGGATGTATGGCAATATAATAGCCAGAAAGATAGAAATTGAGGAGTTTCTCAGTATAATCCGAGATTACAAGCCAGAGCAGATTGAATGCACAGACCATACTTTTTTCAGACTTAGTGAAAAACAAAGGAAGATATTTAAATGTGAGAAGCTTAGAGAATATATCCTATATGATACTCCAGTCATGGTAGGAATCCAAAATAATGGAAACTACGCTGTCTTCTATAAGCATGAGAAAAAGACAATGAGAATAATAGCAGATATTCAACACCAAAAGATTAAAATAGTGTCGTTTTACTTCACAAATATACCAAGAATATAACATGGAACAAAAAAGGCATTTACAAGGAAAAGGCGAAATGGACTATGATTTTGTAAATGATATTCTATTCTTTAAAGTAAAAAACAGGGAATATGACTTTTCCTTGGAATTTCAGAATATGGTAGTTGATATAGATGAAGATAGATATATAGTTGGAATTCAGATATTTGATGCCTCTAAGTTCTTTAGAGTAGACAAAATCTATCTAAGACAAATACCAAAATGGAAATTTGAAGCCAAAATTGAGGAAAACACTATCGAACTAAGGTTATTCTATGAGGTAATGATAAGGAATCAGATTAGAGAAGTTAATCCGATTATTGTTCAGGAAAACACGCAAAACCTTCCTCAACAGACGATGATGGTTCCTGTTTAATCTGGAATAATCCAAAACCCAATAATAAGAGTTAAATAAATTCTTTTCGTTCTAAATCGCATCATGAGAATCCGCGACCTCCCCGATTCCAGCAAACCAAGAGAACGTTTCCTTCGCCATGGAGTAGAGGCCTTGAGCGATGCGGAGCTTTTCGCGATAATTCTTAGAACCGGAACTATTAATGAAAACGTCACAGACATGGCAAATAGAATGCTAAAAGAATATCCCTTAGAAAACCTGTTCAGCTCATCTCTTGCAGAATTACAGAAGATAAAAGGCATCGGTCCAAGCAAAGCCATGCAAATTCTAACAATTTCAGAACTAGCCAAGCGGCACGCCCAAGCCAAACACCCCATAAAGAAAATCACACAAGCCAAAGACGTATTCGACCTCTTTCACGACAGGCTAAAAGACAAAAAGCAAGAAGAGTTTTGGGTGCTAATGCTTAACAGCCAGAATAATATAATAAAAGAACAGCTAATTAGCAAAGGCATCTTAGATTCCGCAATCATCCATCCCAGAGAAGTCTTCAAAGATGCAATAAAAAACTCCTCAAGCAAGATTATAATCCTGCACAATCATCCTTCAGGAAACCCAGAGCCAAGTCAGGAAGATATTGAGATTACGAAGAGAATAACAAAAACAGGAGATTTAGTAAATATAAAGGTAATAGATCATATTGTCTTAGGAAATCCTTCTTACTTCAGTTTCAAAGAAAGTCGTTTTCCTTTTCTTAATTAACATTTAAACTCTTAGTCAATTCTTCTAAACCTGCCTTAAGTTCTTCATTTAACATCAAAGATTCTTTCAATATTTCCTCACTAGACCTGTAAACAATTTCTTCTTCTTCATACTTCTTATATTTAGAAATGCTTAAATCATAATCATTCTGTTTTATTTCCTCAATTGGAACAAAAAAATTCTTATTTTTTCTATCTTCATTTTTCTCCTCTTTTCTCTTTCTAAATCTACCAATAATATCAGGAATATCATTTTTATCAGTTTTAGTCCGTTTATCATCTAAGCTAAAACCATCCGCTTCCATGTCATAAAACCATACTTTCTGTGTTGGCTCCCCTTTTGTAAAGAATAAAACTGCTGTAGAAACCCCAGCATATGGCTTAAATATTCCTGAAGGCATAGAAATAACTGCATCTAACCTGCATCTTTCAAGAAGTAAATTCCTTACCTGCTTATGAGCATTAGATCCTCCAAATAAAACTCCATCTGGAACTATTACCGCACATCTTCCCCCATTAGCCAAAGAATTATACATAAGTTCTAAGAAAAGAATTTCAGTTTTCTTGGTCTTTATCCTAAAATTATCACTCATTTCAGATTCATCTATAGAACCCTTAAATGGAGGATTTGCCAGAATAATATCATAGGTATTGTCCTCATTATATCTCTTTGACAAAGTATTGAGTTGTTGTATATTGGGTCTTGATATTCCATGCATTATTAGATTCATTAAAGCTATTCTAACCATGGTCTGATCTATATCATATCCATAGATAGATTCCTCATCTAACATCTGCTTTTGCTTGGCATTTAACTTATCTCCCTTGAAATTATACTCATTTCCCTCATCATCCACTTTTATCAAATCCTTAGAGGTATTATTTCTTAAAATATGTTCATAAGCATTAACTAAAAATCCTGAAGTCCCACAAGCAGGATCTAAAATTCTATCTCCATACTCTGGATTAGTCATCTCAATCATCATCTTGATTATATGTCTAGGAGTCCTAAACTGACCATTCTTACCTGCAGTTTGTAATTCTGAGAGTAAAAACTCATAAATGTCTCCTTGGGTGTCTGCATTTTGCTCTTTAATATGCATATCATTAATTATCTTAACAGCCTCAATCAACAAAGAAGCAGTAGGGATCTCAAAATTGGCATTTCTCATATATTTAGAATAGAAAGAATCTCCATTATCAAGCCCCCTCAAAAATGGAAATACCTTATCTCTTACATGATCTATTATCTTATCGGCAGAATAATTAGACCATTCAGACCATTTGCAATCCTCGTGACCCTTAAACATAGACTTATACTTCTCGCCTGTCAACGTTCCTTCCTGATGTTTCCTAGTATCATCATCCTCAAGACGCTTCATAAATATCAAATACGAAATCTGTTCAATCGCCTGAAGAGGATTGCTAATACCTCCGCTCCAAAACTTATCCCAAAGTCTCTGCACCTTTGATTTTAATTCATTGTGTAACATCTTATTTCAATATCTCCCAGCTTCCGCCCTTCCCATGCCCCTCTCTTCTAATTCTTCCCTTTTTCTTTAAATTCTTTAAATGATATCTAACCCCTTCTCTAGTTAAATTTACTTGCGTGGCAATCTCTTCAGCACTTAAGTAGGGATTATTTTCTATTAATTCTAAAATTTCCTTTTCTTTGTCATCTCCTTTAATAGTAGTTTTAGTGGTAGTATATGTGGTAGTTTTAGTGGTAGTAACACTTTTATCTAATGGAAAAGTAATTTTATAATAATCAAAGTCCCCTTCAATTATGGGTTTAACATTATACCGTTTATTCCACCCATTAATCATTTTATGAAATCCTGAACCTATATTCTCTGAAAATCTTAAAAATCTAAAAGCCTTTGCGATTATAGGATTTCTTGGCAAAGAAAAATCTTCCTTAAGAATTAATTCTATTTTCTTTGGAAGAGCTCCTGGATTAAAGAATTCAAACCTATCTTTAAAAATTCTGATTCTGGAAGTGGTTTTACTAAAATAATCAGTGTTAATTATTAAATTTACCAAAGCTTCTCTTAATGCCTGTAATTGGGGCGGATCATCATCTCGAACTCCTTGTTTGATAGAGAAAGGTATTTCAATTTGCCTCATTAGCCTTTCGTAGATATCAAAAAAGCTCAAAAACAAATTCCTTTCAGAAGAAATCCTATAATTATACCTTGCTGAAGCATCTTCATAAGATGTGCCTGGAATTTCTAAATATTCCAACCTATAAGTCGGAATCGCCTCGGCAATATTATCTTCTGTTCCGAACAAAAGTAATCCTGCAAAAGTTACTTTATTTTCCTTTACAATGCCAATTTTTTCCAAGAATTCTTTATCATTCAAAGTATTATATCTATGAGCTGGATTTATTTGAACAAAAAAATTCCTATATTGTTTCACAGTTTCCTTATCTAAATCCTTTAATTCAAAGGAAGTAGACTCTTGATCCTTTTCTTCGAAAGAGGCATTTCTATAAAATGCATCTATCTCTTCCTGTGTTGCTCTTTGATCTCCGCTTCCTGTTCGGATAAATGTGTTTTTAGGGTCATTAAAATAAATGGGTTTTTCTCTTGCATGCTTTTTTGGAATGTAAAAACCAAGGACAATTTTCCCTTCGAAATTATACTTTTTACATTTTATCTCTATAATCTTATTAAATTTGCTTTTATTTCTCAAAACATTGGTAAAATCTTGTTCAATTTTTTCTGGCGTTTTTATCCCTTGAATAAAATATTTTTTACCCTCTTTTTTAACTCCGAAAACTAACCAACCCCCATTAGTATTTGAAAATGCAGAAACACTTGCCCAACTATTTTTAGGAACTTCTGATTTTGCTTCTTTAACTTCAAAATCTTCCCATTCAATATCTTGTAATCTTTCTACTAGTTCTTGTTTATTCATAGTCTACCCCTAAAGTTTCCAGAAAAAGTCTCAAACTCCTTAGTTAAATGGAGTGGCTCACCGTCCCGTCCGAAAGCGAGACGCCTCCCCTTACTGAATTTTACTAGTGATTCTATAAGTCTTTTAGGGTTTTTAAGTTTTTGTAGTCTCATCTATATTTCTCCGTTTCCAACTGCTTCCAACTGTTCGCTAAAGGTAGATAATTCCCCACATGATAGGCAAATATAATGAGATTCTTTGTGTTTTTGTGATGTCATTATATGTCCTTCAAAGAAAGCCTGAAGGCTTTCTCTCGTTTAGTTAAATTTGATATCTCTGAATCTATTGTCCCTTTAGCAATTGCAGAATTTAGTTTCATATAATTTAAAGTAGAATAAGTATCATAAAGCCCTTTGCCTTTAATTAGATTAGCAAGAAGGATCTTATCTTCCGGATATACTACTTTTATATATTCTTTTATAGAACATTTTTTATGTGTGCCAAACAATATCTCCGTATTCTTCTGTTGCGCCAGTTCAATGATTTTGCTCTTTAGCTCTTCTTCCTTCAGTTCTATCTCTTTCTTTAATGCCTGAAGTTTTTCAAACTCATCAATTAATCCATTATCGTTTGTCATTTTAATAGTTATTTTTATTAAAATCCACAGGGATTTTATAATTATCGCTTATTAATTTAGCTGATGCAATTCTATGAGTTCTGAATTTTCTTATGTCCTTTCTCAAATGGCAATAGCCTATGACATATCTTCTTGATTTATAATAAACATCAAGTTTCCTCTTTGAAAACTCTGCGCTTTCCATATTAAAGTATTTTATTTCGGCTGTTTTTAGCTGATTGAAAGCTTTTTCAATGATAGAATAAACTTTTTCGTTAATCTCAGTATTAAAGCTATGGTATTTTTCCCTTAGGAAATCTTTGTCTATTTCTTCTTTTTGTTCTTTAGGTAGCGAATTGGTAATTTTATTTAGAATAGACTTTGTCACTTTATTTTTTATAGGAGTTTTATATTCATCGTAATAATCATCATAATACTCTTTATCGCTTTCAGGCGCATTTTTCTCATATTCTTTAATAATTTTGTAAAGAGCTTCTGCCTCTTCTTTTGTTAACTCGATGTTTTTCTTTTTATCGGTTTTCATCCCACTAACTCCCCATTAAACGCCTTCTGCATCAATGAATCGAACAACTCCCCAGCATTCCTATTTTCAAGCCTTTGTTTTTCCTTTAATTTCTCAACTTTCTCAACAATCGAGGCGAATTTCTGCTGAAGTTCCATAGGCGGAAGAGGAATTTTTATGTTTAAAAGTTGTTTAGACGTAATTGCCTTGAAAGTGCTACCTTTACCCAAGCTTTCAATCTCTTTTTCTTTGACTTTTATAAAAGAATAAACAAAATCCATCTTTATATCTTTTTTACACCTAATTGATGCTAAACCCCGCCCAATACAACATTTAATATTTGCTAGATTAATTGAACCTACCGGAGCCCTAACAGAAATTAATATATCATTTGGCAAAGCTATTTTTGAAGGTTCAGAAGTCCATTGTTCAACAATCGGATACTTTTCTCCAAACTCTTTTTTGCCTTGGAAGAATGGCACTCCCTTTCTTACCTGATTATATGATGATCCTGCCGGAGACTGTCCCATAATTATTTCAAAATATCTTTTATCTCCTAATTCAACCTCCTCAAATCCTTTCCCCATAAACATCTCATTAAACAAACTCTTCAAATACTCATCCAATAAATCCAGAGCCTTTTTGCCCTTGCTCTTCAACTCCTCCGCCTTCTCCAAAATAGACACGATTTTTTGCTGGGTTTCTAAGTCAGGTTTTCCGTTTAGGAATGGGAGGGGGATTTTTATATTTAAAAGTTGTTTTGAAGTAATAGCTTTGAAAGTACTACCTGAACCAAGTTTTTCAATTTTAATTTCATTTAATTTTAAGAAGTAATAAACAAAATCTTTTTCTATATAATTATTACATCTTATTGATGCTAAGCCCCTTCCAATACAGCAATTAATATTTGCCATATTTATAGAACCTACTGGGGCCCTTACAGACATTAAGATGTCTTCAGGTTTAGCAAATTTACAAGGATCTGTTGTCCACTTTTCCACTGAAGGATATTTTTTGCCAAACTCCGCTTTTCCTTGAAAGAATGGAGTGCCTTTTTTTTCTTTATTATATGTTTCTCCAGAAGGAGACTGTCCCATAGTTATCTCAAAATAGGTTTTATCTCCTAATGCTACTTCTCGCCATTCAATTTTATCTGTTTGTTTTTGTATCATTTTCTCTTAACTTCCAGTAGTTTTATATGAAATCCGTTAAGATCTAACTTTTCCAATATTTTAAAACTCGCAAAGTAAGGTTTAAAATTATCACCACTAATGATTACCTTAATAATATAATCGTCAATAGGAATACTGTCCCCTATACCAATAGGAGTATTGTGGTAGCTACTTAGGAACATTTTAGTTGTATTATCTGAACGCATATACACCAAATCAACAAACTCACTTTCTCCAGGACCAATGTTTAATCGTTCAGCTTTACTAAAATCTGCTCCAGAGTCAGGTCTACTTGCCCATCTTAATGGAAATCCCTGTAAGCCTGCATCTTTTCCTTTACTATCAGTTACTTGATAAACTTGACATCTACAATTTTTTGCAGTTCTCTTACCTACATTTTCTACCTTAAATCTATCAAAGGCTGACAAAACAGAACCAGGGCTAAGGATTATTGGGGCTCTTTTGTAAGGTTCTTGAGAATTATAAGTTATATTCAGTTTTGGTTTGAATATATAAGGTAATATAAAATCTTTAAATGCTGTAAATATAATCGCTATTATTGAAAGTAAAATTGGAATTACTATTTCCCAGTTATTTTTAACCCATTCAATCAAGATATTCATTTTTTTATCTCCTTTAAGATACTGCTTTCTAATGTATTTAAAAGTGTAATTGCTCCGATTACAATTTCTTTAAAGGTTTTTGAGAAATCTCCCTTATCAAATTTTTTGTAAGTTTTCTGAAAATCGCTTCCCTTCCGATGTGCAGAACATTTTGACCGTAACTCTTGCAAATTTCTGAAATATTGAATCATTTCGGGGGATTTGAATTTATGTTTTTGCTCTAAATATTTACTTAATATCTCAATAGATTTATCTCCTTTTGAATATGTTAAGCTTTCTTTCAGTTTAGGTTCATTTAATGAATCGATTATTATTTTAGTTATAGACAGAACCTTTTCATCAAATTCTTTCTGTTCTTTTGATGGGATTTTGAGACTTTTCAAATGATGTTCATCCCCAGAATTTAGAGATTTAAACAACTCCCACCCAAATTTATTTTTCCAATTTTTGTTAAATGTTTCCAATTTTTGTTTAAAATATAAGACTGGATCCTCTGGTGAGCAAAATTCTGCTTTAAAATCTCGATTGTAGGATGTTAGACTGGGTTCTCCAGATTCAATATTATAAAGCCTCCAATATTCTTGTTCTTCATAGGGTATTTTCTCTAAATCTCCAAGATAAACCATTATACTTTCTTTGGCATTATTATCGATTGGAATGCCCCAGATATTAAAGCCCTCTTTATTTGTATAAACTAAATAGCCATCATTAATTGAATAATCTGAAGGCTTGTTGTAATACTTGTCTAGAACTTCTTTTTTGAAAAAGACATGAGTAAGAAAATGAGGGGCATCCGAATTAGCCCAAAAATTATTTGCTAACTTAGTTTGGTCACAAGTAAATTCAATTATCTTATCTTTTGAATCTTTTCCAATGATAAATTTCTTATATTTATTTTTACTCATTTTTTCTTCTCTTTAACTAAATCTTCTTCTTTTAATCCTCTTTTTTTCATCCAATCAGTAACGCATTCTTCTACATATTTAACAGCATTCTCTTTGCCATAAAAATGGTTTATTAATTTAATCATTATAGAATATATTCTGAATGCTACAATGGGTAAGACCATATCATCAGAAAGGAATGCATGTTTTTCTACTTCTAATTTGCCTTTTGTTGTTGCTTTTTCTTCTTTGTCTGGACTGAAATGATAAAGAGATATTCTAACATCGTTAAGATATTCAATAAAATTATGAAAATTCTGGATTTTTAATTCTTCTAAATGTTTATTTCCACTTTTTATAAAGGTGCCTAGTGTAAAATATCTGTCCTTACTTAATTCTTCAACTCTTATTTTGTCTGTCTTGTTTAGATATCTGATATATTCATATTTTAGAACATATTCACAACAATTAATTGCCGATGCAATAGAAGATAAGAAAAAACCTGACTGATATGATAAATAGGCTTCATCTGCAAAACCCCTGATTAGATTCGGCATGTGATACCAATCTTTATCTTCATCATATAAATCTGTAACAAAAACATGGGGCTCTGCATATTGGATTATTCTAATATCTGGCTCTTCAACATCTTTAGGGTAAACCTCTCCATTTTCGTATTCGAAAGTCCAGTTTCTATGATTCGATTTAGTATTCATCATAAATTCAAAATTTTCTATCTTTTCTTTTTTAGTTTGCTTTTTATTTTTCTTAACCTCTTCTTTTAGCTTTTCTATTTTAGGCAGAATCCCCTCTAAATATTTCTTCTTTTCATATTCATTCATATCAAATGGGTTAAATGTTGGATCAAACTCTCCTGAAAATTGATATTTAAAATCTACTTGCTTTTTATTTGGTTCAGAGCTATAAGCTTCTTCTTGAGCATTATCTAATTCATCGTCTCCATCAAAATCGCTTTCATTATAATCCTCATCCAATCCAAAGCCCATGAATCTACTTAGCTTCTGCTGTTTTGTTGGAAAATCCTTCGGAGGCTCTTTTCCATAAACTTCTTTATATATTTCAGCAGGAGTTTTTCTCGTGTCGCTTTGTTTTCTTACATAATTGTACCAATAATGAAATTCTTCCTGTTGTTTCCTATCTTCTTCCTCAGTTTTTGGCTCTGGTTTATCTTTAAAGAATTCCTGCCAAGCCAATTCAAATTCTTTTATTCCCTTAACCGACTCTTCTTTTAACTTTTTTTCATTCATACTTTAAACCTCCTAAATTGCGTATAAAATCATTAAACGAAAGGTTTATAAAATTCATAAGCCCTTGATAATAGTATAAGGGAACGCGACCTGACGAATCCCGTGCTCGCTTTGCGATGATGCGGTTAGTAGGATTGACGGACGCACTTACCTTATATTTTATTTGGGTGTTATTGATTACCATTGTTTCTTTAGTCGCTCTATATTTAATAGGGTATCTAAAATTAGGCTCATTCTGTATTCAATACTTCTCTTTTTAAGCTGGCTTTCTTCAACTACCCTTGTCTTCTCTCCATCAGTTATGTTCACTAGTCTTTTAAAATTTGGAGATTCGTGGTTATCAATTGATACAAAAATAATGCAATTATCATGTTTTTTAATGAAATCCAAAACGTCTGAATAGATTTCTAAATTTTGTCTCGTTTCTCTAATTTTTATCTTTAGAATATCTGAATAGATTTTCTTTGTTTCTATTATTTTTTTAATCGAATGAACATAAGCAGACTTGTACTTTAATTCTTTATAATGGGCAAATCTTGATATTTTCGGAAGCAGTTCTCTCAATTTCTCTCTTTCAATTATAGAATACCCTATTAAGTTCTCGGAATAATCAATGAAAATATAATAGTCAAACTCTTTCATGCTTGCTCCTCAGCCTTTTTATTTTCTTCCAAAACATCCCCGAAAACGCGGTTTATCTCATTTCTGATAAGCTCCCTTAGCTTCTGATTCACGCTCTTGCTCTCTGTCTGACAAATCTTCATGAAATTGGCAAATTCGCTTCTGTAAAGACGTGTAGAAACTATCTTCCTCTCTTCTCCTCGTAAAGAATTATCTTCTTTCATGCAGGTTTCTGAAAGACCAGGTATTTAAATATTTATATAAAAATAGGAAAAAGGTGTATACATATTTTTACCTAATTATACACCAAAACTTCTCTTCTTGGAGTTTTATGTCCCAAATTAAGAGTCAATGGAATTGGAATATTAACTTCCTTATCATCTTTCTTGAAAGTCACCATTAAAAGAACATTTACGTGATTAGTTCCATAATGAACAGACATTTTCATGCTTTTCACATTTCCTAAAACTTCTTTAGAAATGCCTATATTTTCACTAGCATCCATAATCTCCAATCCACAAATCAGATTATCGGAGCTAACATCTAGAATAAAATCACCCACATCTATAGAAGTTTTAACTACATCCCCATTAGAAACAGAGAAAATATCATTATCCGAATCATAATCTATCCTTTTAATTTGTCTTGCCATTTTCTATTAGTATTCCAAGCGCTAACGACTTTTAACTCTTTTGTTTCTTTAATTTCCACTATTAAAACCAAAGAATATTTAGAACTCATCTTAAACCATAATTTGAATCTTCCAATTTTTCCATATTCAATTTTTTCTAATCTGTCTATTCTACCAAGAAAATTCCTTACTAAACCTTCGTTTACTGGTCTCTCGATAGTTCTTTTATAAAAATGAGGGTCAAAGTTTATACTATCCTGATCTAATCTCTCAAGAAAAACTTTAACCTCTTTTAATTCCAACTTACCTCCACTTAAGCTTATTACATTTCTCCACGATTTTCTCTAACTGCTCCTTGCTAAACTTATCCAAAGGTCTTTCTTCTGTCAAAGGATGCTTTGCAAGATCTCTTAGAGTTATATGCTTAGTACGAACAAATACTTCCTTTAGAAGCCTCAAAAACTTCATCTGATCAGAATTATAATGTTCATTTCTGTCTAAAACATACTTATCAAACTCATTCTTAATCATCTGTTCAGGATCAGGAAGGCTTTTTATCCCAATCATCTCCCTAATAAACGACACAAAATCAATCTTCATTATATTCTGAATATTTTCTATAGTCCAGAAAGAATTAAGCTCTGACAGCTTTCTTTCAATCTCTAAGATTTCAACAGCAGTTATACCTTCCCCATTTCTTATCTTCTTGATTAAGGCATTATTTTCAACAAATTCAACTAAATCCTCGTTCTCTTTCATTTCATGTTTTATTTCTTCAACTTTCAAAACTACATCTGGAGCATCAACTCTTAACATTTTTTTCCTTTCAACTTCATAATAAATCATCAAAGGAGCTATTTCTCTTATCAAAAAGTCTACATCTTCAAAAGTCAATTCTTCCCAGAACTTCTCTTGCATAACTTTCTTCAAATCATCACTCTTCGCCTGAATAACCTCAAGACCCCTTTCCCAAACATTATTGACTTTTTCTTCAATAATCTCCCTTATCTCTCCTTTTTTATCATTATTCTTATCCTGAATAGCCCTAAACAGCTTAACACAATCCGAGACAAATGTGTAAACCTTTGAATTATCAGACTTAGAATAGATTAAAAGAGGAGCGATATCCCTTCTCAGCTCCTTGATATGTTCAACAAGATCAAATTTTTCTGAAACAACTCTTTTTATTATAGGCAATTTTTCAATAACTGCTGGAGATTCTGTATCTATTGCCCTAACACTCGCTATTATTTCTTTTTCTATTACCTTTCTCTGCTTTTGATCTAACTTCTTCTCAAGAAGATCAACCTGTTCAAGAAAAATTCTAGTCTTTGAATCCACAACCTTTGATCTATTCTTTGTTCTGTCTAACTTATGAAACTCAACATTAGAATGGTCTCCAAACTTAAAATCTAATATCAAAAAGTTCTCTTTAACGGCCGTTCCATTTTTTGAAGGCAACCAATCCTTATGCTTGCATGCTTCTAAATTTCTAGTCCCTCTACCCAACATTTGCCAAAATCTTATTGGTGAAAATACTGGTTTAACAAACACAAGATTGCAAATTTCAGGAATATCAATTCCGGTGTCTAAAACCCCTACTGACAAAGCAATTCTAGGTTCAGAATCTTTCTCAAATCTTTTAACTTCGTCCATATATCTCGTTCTATCCGATGTTATAACCCTAACCTCTTTTGCAAGATTTGGATATAAATAATCAAATATTTTCTTTAGAGATTCGGCGTGTTTGACACTAGCACAGAAAAAAATACTCTTGCAAGGTTTTCCATCATCTGATTTATAACATCTATCAATAAACTCATTAATAATTAGCTCATTTGTCCTCGAATCGGTGAAATATCTCTCAAATCTCGCCCCAGGCAACTCTGTTTTATCAGGATCTTCCTCTTGCTCTTTCAAAGCTTGCTTTAATTCTTTAGTTAATTTTGCGCCTTCAATACCTAAAGATAAAACTCTTGTTTCTATCACTTCTGCAACATAAGGCGCAAGAATGCGATCATTAACTGCAATCTCATAGTCATATCTAACTGTAGGTTTTTTATATTCACAATCAAACAATTTGAAAGTATCTCTGAATTCTTCTCCAGAGGGCGTTGCGGTAAGTCCTAACTTAAGACAATCAAAATAACTAAAGAGTATATTATTTCTATCATAAAATGACCTATGAGCTTCATCAAAAATAATCAAATCGAATGAACCTGACCCAAACTTTTCATACATTGGTCTCTTCTGTCTATTATCGCTATTAGTTAATGTCTGAACTGTAGAAACATACAATCTTGCACTATCAGAAAATCCTTCAACATTCAACTCACAAACAGGTTCATTAAAAAATTCTTTGAATCCTTTTTCCTTTGCTTGGTTAGCTAAAGAAATTCTATCAACAACAAATAATACATTTTGAACATAGCTTGATTTTATCAGAGCATCTATTATAGCCATAGCAACCCTTGTTTTTCCTGTTCCTGTGGCCATGTTAACTAATGCAGATCTATGCCCTTTTGAAAAATGTTCCAAAACCTGCTTAACAGCCTCAATATTTCTCCCTCTATCAACTATTTTTGCATTAATCTTAACATTATTAGGAGCTTTCTCGTTTTCATATAAATGCTGCCTCCTGTGTAAATCCTTCTGATTAAAAGGAATCAAAATTTTTCTTTTTCTCTCTTTTTGATCAAGAAAGTACCATGAATCTCCATTAGTTAAGAATACAGCAATTTTCTTGCCAGTTTGTTCTTCGATGTCCTTTTGATAAGATCTCGCCTGAATTTCCCCTTTCTCTATACTTACAGATGTCTTCTTTGCCTCCACTATTGCCAAAGGAGAATAATCCTCATCTAAAAGAAGATAATCAATAAACTTGTCAACTCCTTTCTCAATAGCTTTCTTATAGCTTGTATATTCTTTTGTCTTAAAATTAGATTTTACAGAATTAACCTCTTCTTTTATGTACTCAGTTCTCCAACCAACTTTCTTTAACAAGGGATCTATCTTATCTTTTCTAGTTTGTGCTTCACTCAAATCCATACAAACCAAAGCAAATCCAACTTTTTTAACCCTTTCCCTACCTTCCAAAAACCCCTAACCTCTTCCCAATCTAATTGTCTCTTAAATAAGTGGGATGCCGCATCCCATTATCATATGCAATATAAGCTTCTTCCAGATTACAAGTGCTATGCTCCCAAATATCAATAGCTCCGCCCATTCTCGCAAGAGCTCCATCAAAACTATCATGATAACTCTCATCGTATTTTGTCGATTCGGTTTCTAATCTGTCTGTCATATAGTTCAACTGAGTTGCTTGCTTTTAAACCCCCTTATTCCTCTCCAAAAACCCTTCCTATCAATTAAGACATCATCAAAAACCTTTAAATACTGGTATATACCAAGTATATACATGATAAAACAAGAACAGCTCATAAGAAAAGTGACAAAGATAGGCAACGGCGCCCATATATTTGCCCCTAAAGAATGGCTTGGTGAAGAAGTCATTATAATAAAATCCGCAGGGACATTAAAAGAGAGAATTTTATCTCTTTTGGAAGACCAATTAGAGCACATCGAAGGGATATACCTATACGGCTCGTATGCAAGAGAAGATCATGATTTAGAATCAGACATCGATTTATTGATAATATCTGACAAAAAACAAAGAATAAAATCCTCTAAATATGAGGTTATCAGCATCAGCAAGAATAATATTGAGAAAGCAATAAAATCCAATCCAATACTTATGTATTCTCTGCTTTCCGAAGCAAGGCCAATAATGAATTCCCCTCTCCTGGAAAGATTAAAAGGTAAATACAAGCCAAAAAAAAGATATCTTGAAACAAGTCTAAAAGAGATATCAGGGATCCTTAAAATAAATAAAGAAGCAATAGAAGACTGCATCCATGAAAAGAGAAATGTCCCTGATGGAATAGTCTATTCTATTGTTTTAAGGCTAAGAGAACTCCATCTGGCAAGACTTCTGCTTTCTGGCAAGTCCTATAATAAAAAAGATTTCCTGGACATTATAGGGAGCAGGGCATATTCGGCATATTTGAGAATAAAGAGAGATGAAAAAGAACTTGATAATACCAATCCTGGAGAAATAGCAGGGTTGATTGAATTATCTGGAAAATGGCTAAAAGAGCTAAAAGGCTGGAAAAAGGCATAGAAAGCCTGAAAAAAGAAATAGAAAAACACTTTGCTAAAATAGAGGCAGATATAGAAGAGGGGAGAATGGAAAGGGGAGGATATCACGTAAAGGAAATAGATAAAGGCCTTTTACGCGCCCTTGAAGATAAAATCAGGATCTTAGGAATAGAAGATAATTCTGTCCAGGAATACAGGAAAAGACTTGAAGAACTGAAGAAACGTATTAAAAATTAGTTATCTCCACCTCGCTGTCCAAAAACAAACAAATTTAAACTGCTGGAAGATTAATAATAAATGGGAGATGAAGAGGAAAGCACACACATAGCATTGTTTAAAGGTAAGGCTATAAGGAAGGTTTGGTTTGCAGAAAGATGGTGGTTTGTTGTAGAAGATATTATTTCTGCCCTGACAGATTCCAATGATCCAAAACAATATATTCAAAAATTAAAGCAAAGAGATGAACTCTTAGCGAAAGGGTGGGTACAAATTGTACGTACCCTATTAATCTTGACAAGTGGGGGAAAACAGCAAATGAACTGCTCTGACACAGAAGGTATTTTCAGGATTATCCAGTCAATTCCTTCAAAAAAAGCAGAACCCTTCAAAAGATGGCTTGCAAAAGTAGGCTACGAAAGAATCAAAGAAATAGAAAATCCTGAGCTTGCCCAAGAAAGAATGAAGGAACTCTATGAACAAAAGGGCTATTCTAAGGAATGGATAGAAAAAAGGCTAAGAGGCATAGCCATAAGGCAGGAGCTTACAGAAGAATGGAAAAACAGGGGCATAAAGCAAGATATTGAATTTGCAATCCTGACAAATGAAATAAGTAAAGCGGCTTTTGGAAAAACAATTGAAGAATATAAAAAATTAAAGAATCTTAAAAGGGAAAACTTAAGAGACCATATGGACGACTTAGAATTAATATTTACTATGCTTGGAGAAGCATCAACAACAAGAATTGCAAAGGCTAAAGACCCTCATGGATTAAAAGAGAATAAGATTGCAGCAAGGCAGGGCGGAGAAGTAGCAGGAAATGCAAGAAAAGAGCTGGAAGAAAAAACAGGAGAGAGCATAGTATCTGAAGATAATTTTTTAGACATCCCTGAAAAACTGAAGAAAAAAAGAAAGAGACTCATTGAGCAGGCAGGTATTATTTAACATGCCCCTCGACCTAACCCTCATCGCACTTATTGTCTTGGCACTAATTCTAATCTTCATCGCATTCAAACTAGGCCAAAAATACGGCTCGCACAAGAAAGAGCAATACTGGCTCGGAGAATTGCCAGGCCAGAGAAAAGACGCAATAATGAAATCCCGCGCTGTCTTAGGAGGCCATTTCACAGAAAACCTTGCCCCTTACCTTCCAAACTTCCCCTTCCTGCCAACAGAATGCAGATTTGTAGGAAAGCCTGTAGACTTTCTGGTATTCAAGGGCATGGATGAAAAGGAAATCGGTGAAGTCATTTTCGTCGAAGTCAAATCAGGCAATGCAAAACTCTCCCCACAGGAAAAAAACCTCAAGGAAGCCATTGACAAAAAGCGTGTCAAGTTCGTTGAATACCGCATCCCAGAAGAATTAACAAAGAAAGGCGACGTTGAAGATAGGATTGATGGTTTTGTTAACGGGGAAGAATTGTAGATAATTAGGGTATTGTCAGTAAGATTTATAAGTGTCATTATTCAGTAATTAACTATGAGAAATAGAGCTTCCGGCCTGCAAAACTATGAACTTGGTTCTCGGGCAAAATTTAAAGGTAGAGTTGTAACCATTAGAAAATCTAAGAAAACTGTATTCCTTGATTTGGAATGTAGTGCTGGAAAGATTCAAGGAATAGTCGAAAAAGATGATTTTAAGTCCAATCCGATAAAAGTAGGGGATATTGTTGAGGGGGAAGGTAGCATCCAAAAAACAAAGACAGGTCACCAGAGTGTGGGCCTTGAGATATATACTCTGCTAATTAGGCCTGAAAATTACAGGCAAATAGAGACAAATGCGAGATCTTTAGTTCTGGACAGATCCCTGCTGGAAAAAACAATAGCAAATTTTTTCGAGGAACGGGGGATACACAGAGTAAGCACACCCATATTATCAGGGTATTCTGGGTCCTCAGATATAATTCCTTTCAAGACATTACATCGCGGAAAGAAAGAATATTTCTTAAGATTTACCATGGAATTGGAGTTGAAAAAATTGGTAGCGAAAACCCAACTTCCTGTTTTTGAAATAGGGAGCGTTTTCAAGGATATGGGGGAATCTGCCAGAAGATCCTTTGAGTATCAAACCTGCGAGGCTTGCATACCCTACCTTGGTTTTGACGAAGGGTTAAAGATGATGGAGGATCTTTTCAGAAAAGCCGCTAAAGCCTTTGATATCGAAACAGGAGAAATACCAAAAAGAGAGGTTAAGGATATATGTGCAGAGATTCTTGAAGCTGGAAATCCAGAAAAGGTCACCAAAAGGGCATATAAAAAAGAAATAAATCGTATGATTGGGCCAATTATAGTTACATCACCCCCTGCCGCTTGGGTTTCTCCCTTGTATTCAAAAAATCCAGATGGGACCTCCAGGGAAGGGAGGCTTATATATGGCGGATTTGGAACAGCGATTCAGGTATGTGATGAATCAACAGATTATAGGCAAGTAACTCAGGATTTGATAGTTCAGCGGGATAAGCTGAGGGCAGAGGGAAGGTCTTCGGAAATAGACAAGTCATTTATAGATACCATGAAACTAGGTCTTCCTCCTTCTATTGGTTTTCATATAGGCTTGGATAGGCTTTTGATGGCGTTTACCAATAGAAGAAGTATAGGGGAGGTGAGGGTCTAATGGCTAAGCATTGGTCCGAGAAAATAGCTGGGAAAATTATTGAGGAATTTCCTGATAGAGAAGAATATACGGTTGCGGCAGGAATAAGCCCTTCAGGAAGAATACATATAGGAAACTTCAGGGATGTTATAACCTCAGAAGTAGTCTGCCGCGCCTTGATTAACCAAGGCAAAAATGCCCGGCTTCTTTTTTCTTGGGATGATTTTGATAGGTTTAGAAAGGTCCCAATAGGAATTCCGGAAAGTTATAGCCAGTATCTGGGGATGCCTCTGACAGAAATTCCGGATCCAACAGGAGAATATAAATCGTATGCTGAAAAAAATGAAAAAGAGTTTGAAAAGTCATTAGGCCAGTTAGGAATAAGCCCCGTTTTCAGATATCAATCTCATGAGTATCGCTCGGGCCGTTATGCAGACCTTATAATAAAGGCCCTTACAAAAAGAAAGGAGATAGCGCAAATTCTGGCTGGTTTCAAAACGCAAGGTATGACTGAAGGGGAGATTGAGAAATATTATCCTATGAATATTTACTCGAGATTTACTGGAAAAGATAATACAGAAGTAATTTCATTTGATGGGGAGAGAAAAGTCGAATATGTCTGTAAAGATACTGGAAAGACTGACGTGATAGACATAAAGACCGATCATGTATCTAAGCTTCCTTGGAGAGTAGATTGGCCAATGAGATGGCTGATTGAAGGTGTGAACTTCGAGCCAGGAGGCAGTGATCACGCAAGTCCTGGTGGTAGCTATGATATGGGAAAGATAATCTCAGAAAAAATATTTTCAAATAAGCCGCCGTATTTCCAGGGATACGGATTCATTGGGATAAGGGGTTTGAAAGGGAAAATGTCCAGTTCAAGCGGCGAGCTTGTTACACCGGGCCAATTGCTGGATATTTACGAGCCTCAATTGATTAGGTGGTTGTTTCTTAGAACAGAGCCTGAAGCACAATTTGACTTTTCATTTGATTCTGAAGTATTCAGATTATACTCCGAATTTGATAATTATTTGAAAGAAAGCCTGGATGCAGGCGACATGGATGCTCTTAAGATGGTAGATCCATCGTCAAAAGGAATATTTCCTGAAAGACCAATGCCATTCAGGCAAATCTCAGGCTATGGTCAGGCCACCTCTTTTAATCAGGGCAAATTAGAAGAGCTTTTATCTCAGACAGGCGAAACCTTTGACGGTGAAACTATTTCCTCAAGATTGCCAAGAGCAAGGTCCTGGCTTGAGGCATACAACCCTGAAAATATGCGCTCCTTAAGAGATAGTGTGAACAGCGAATATTTGTGTTCTTTAAAGGGGATAGAATTAGAACAATTAGTTATGCTTCGTAGGGAATTGGAAAGAAATCCGGATAGATCCATGCAAGAATGGGAGACTTTACTTTATGATATTCCAAAGCAGCCGGGAATGTCTGAAGAAGAAAAAAGAAAAAAACAAAAGTTATTTTTTACAAGTGTTTATCGGGCAATTTTTGGGACTGGGACAGGTCCAAGATTGCCTACATACATCTGGGCTGAAGACAAAAGAAGGTTAAAACAATTATTGCCATCAGAATAAACTAGTGTTCAGTTATCTCTATTTGGACAAAGCCTTTAGCCGCCTTTATCCTTGTACTCCCACCTATAGGAAAAGTTGCTCTCGGGGATGTATGTCCAAAGTCTGCATCAGCTATAAATGGAATATTAGATAGTTTTTTATTTTGTTGAACAATTTTTTTAAGCGATTCTATAGTGATCTGGCTATCTGGCTGAAATCTTCCTAAGACAATTCCCCTGACGCCATTAAATTGGGAATTCAAAGATAAAGAATGCAAATCTCTATTGAACATATCCAAATTAGATTCTGAATCATCCTCTATGAAAAGGACAGAATCCTTCAAATTTGGCCAAAAATCAGTTCCTTGTAGTAATTGCAAGGTACAAAGATTTCCTCCAATGATTTTTCCCCTGCAGGTGCCTTCATTGATGACCGTATATCCTTTATTTTCCTCAAAATTCCGGTTTTCCTGATCTTTCCCCCATTTATCATTACTCCATTTTTTAGATGGTCTGACCTCATAAGCGTCCTCCTGCATAAGGCATTTTTTAAAGTATTCCAAAGTGTAGTCAAATCCCTTCAGATCCCCAAAATCAAAATAGTGGGGGCCCGAATAAGTCACCAGCCCGGTTTTAGCATAAATCGCATTCTGCAGTGCGGTAATATCCGAATAACCGCATAATATTTTTGGATTTCTCTTAATTAGATCATAGTCTAAAAAAGGTATAATTTCAATTGAGTTATATCCGCCAATAACGGTTATTATCGCCTTTACTTTCTTATCTCGAAAAGCCTCGTGTAAGTCCTCAACCCTAGATTTTATGCTTGAAGAATTAAACTCATTAATCTCCATTATATTTTTACTGAAAGTCAAATTGAAGCCGATATCCTTAAATCTTTTTTTTGCTATTTCCTGCAATTCTTTTGAAATCCAAGGCATGGCCAGACTTCTAGCGGGAGCTACGACCCTGATTTCATCTCCATCTCTTAGTTTATCGGGAATCATCAAATCAAATTAATCCAATTTTTAAAAGATTTAGATGGTATATAAAATCTTCGATACTGTCAATTTTATGAAACCCGTTAAAGTACATTGTGAATTTGCCTGACTTGAAATTATGGCTGGAAGGCAATCCAAAGCGGCACCTCAAAGAAGAATCTCTTTTTTTTTGATATTCCTTATAATCCCCAACGGCCACTTTTAGATTCTCGATAGTATTGCCAGACTTTCTCCTTAGGATCAAAGCTAAATAACTCTCTCCTAAACCGGATTTAGCATATGCTTCTCTAAAAGATAAGATATCCTTTTTAGAATAATCTTTTTCATATAGTTTTTGAACAAGAGATAAGAAATTTCCTTTTTTTACCTCTTTTATGGTTTCATAGCCCATTTTGTTCAATTCCTTTTTTATAGAATCTATTTTAGGAATTGCTTCCGGCTTGACTATTAGTAGGCTTAAGTCAGATAAACTTATCAAAGATCTTTCGATGCTGTCTAATTTATTTTTTAGCCTGGCCGTGTCTCCCTCTATATCAAGGTTATTCATGTGCATCCAGCTTATGACAGAGATCCCGCATAAGGCCTCATAAATGAGTATTTTCTTTAGGTCTTCAAAACTAAAATCTCGGGCATTTGCCAGATATGTAAAAATGTCATCTTGATACCATCTGAGGCAGCCATATTCATATAATGGGTCTCCTGATATTGGATGATCTATATCTATGGCTCCCGTAAGTCTCTGATTATTGTTAAAAAAGAAGTTCATGGGATTTAAGTCAGTCAGTACAACTGAGCCTCTAAACCTATATTCAAGCAAAGACAGGTTATTTAGAACTATGGCCTCAGCCGAATCAGCCAGCTCTTGAGAAATGACCTCTTTTGAGACAAGATAAGAAGTATTTTTTCTCAGGCTTCTTGATATAAAGTCTCTCCAGGTTTTATATTTTCCACAAAGGTTGCCCGAAACCTCGCCGTAACCCTTAAGCTTTATCTTATGAACATTATCAACAAACTTTAATATTTCGTCAATCTCATGAGGATTTAGCTCTCCTTTACCTTTTTGATATCCTGTAATGAAATCTTCTACGAGGTAGAAATCCCCTCCAACTTTTTCTATACCTCTGACATTAGCTGAGGTAATTCCCTTTTTTTTCAACAACTCCAGTACCTTCTTTTCCAATATAAAGTGATCTTCGCCCTTAAAATCAACAAAATTCTCCTTGACCTTCTTATAAATAAGATCCCCCTTTTTGTATACATAATGAACAAGGCCCTCTGAATATCGATCTAACCTATTTTTTTCGAGAAAAAATTTGTCTGAAATAAAATTCTTATAGGGGTAATCATCTTGGTCGGTTAAAATTATAGTTGGGTGGTTTTTTTCGTAATATTCCTTTATCAGTTCAAGTATTTTCATGCCATTTTTTGCATCTATTCCTGTCATTAACTCATCGAAGATGATAATATCCGGATTAGAATTTAAAGTTGCGATTATTAGCAAAATTTGTTTCTGCCCCCTGCTGAGGAAAAATGGATGTTCCGCAGCTAAATATTTTAAGCCTGCCTTTTCAAGGAGTTTAAGCGCTTCTGATTCATTCAATTTTCCAGAAAGCATGACTTCGCCTAAGACGGTATTTGAAAAAAGTTGTTTTTCAGGCTCTTGCATGACCAGTGATATTTTAAGGGCTTTTCTTAAATTAAATTCCCCGCTGGATTTTTTAGCTCTCCCTGAAATGAGATTTATTAGGGTTGTCTTACCGGAGCCATTCGGCCCAAATATTCCAAAAATATCACCTGAGAAAATTTCGAATGATATGTGTTGTAAAGAGAAAAAATTGTCAGGAGAATTGACACCTACGTCCTTTAGTGACAAAACTTTTTCATTGCGATTTATTTTCAGATTGAAGACTACCTCCTTCTTCTCCGGCTTGCCTCCTAAATTGACGTATTTATTTGCGATATCGTCAAATAAGATATCATGTGAAGATATTATGAAGATGTTATCTTTCTCAAATTTTCTTATTAAGCCCTTAAGTTTATTTTTGTTTTCGATATCCAGATTAGAAGAGGGTTCATCAAGTATTTTTATTTTCTTATCTGAAGCCAATACTGGAATTAAGGAAATAATTTTTCTCTGCCCTGCAGAAAGATCCTTGACGGATTTATTTTTTAAATCAGCTAGATTAAAAAAGGATAGCAATTCAGTGGCTTTTTCTCTCTCTGTCGAGTTTAAGTTAAATAAAATTTCATTTTCTACGTTGGACATAAGAAACTGGTTTTCAGGCTCCTGGGAGCAAAAACTAGAGGCCTTCCTAAGAAGGTTAAAATCTGCTGGGCGCCCGTTTATCTTGACATATCCTTCAAAATCTGACTTTTGAACAAATGGAATCAGTCCGCAAAATACCTTTAGGATAGTTGTTTTTCCTGCCCCTGTATCCCCCTTGATTAGAAGGATATCGCCGCTTTTTAGGTTTAAATTTAGATTTTCAAGCTCCATTAGAGGATTAGATTGGTAACCCAGAGACTTTATTTTTAATTCTATATTCATGATTTGCTCCTGAACAAATAGGTCTGATATAAAGAATCTATTCTTTTAATATTGGACAGGAGAAGCGTATTACCTATTAAGTATATCCGTTTTATTTTCCACAAAATGCCTTTATTGATTATATTGCGGGAAGATAGTGAAGATTCTATATTTTTAACATCCTCAATTAAAAAAGTTACTGTATTAAAAGAAATAGTCAAAACAAGAATCGCCTTCTGAGGAGCTCTGATTCGGATCAAAAAATCTGAAAGCTGTTTTTCTGAGGTTATACTGATGAACAGCAGCCCTACAAGAGCAAGAGAGGACCATCTTGTGATTGAAAGGAACATTTTTTCTAAAGTCGCATCCGAAATAGATGTTCCCCAAAAAAAATTCACATATGTATCTCCACCGGAAACGTTACTAAATAGCAGCCAAAACAAAGAAAATAGGATTATAGATAACATAATCAGTTTTAGAGGTTTGGGATTGTAAAATGGAAGCCCAAGATAGAATATGGCAGTAAGCGCTAATAAGGAAACGATAGTAAGAAAGATGAGGTTTTGGTACATTAAAGATAAGATCCCTACAATAATAAATAATATTAATTTTATAAAAAATGGCGTCTTGAAAAATAGTGAATCTTTTGAAAGGTAAAAAATAAAGGTCGGTTCCTTGTGGATATCCATGACTAAATTAAAGGCATTACCTAATTAAAGTTGTCTTTTTTATCAGAGGGGTTGTAAATTTAAGCAGGGGGATTCCAATTACAATCGAGACTATGATTCCACCACCAATCCACCCTATGGAAGCTAAGAGGGCGGCTTCTGCAGGCATTATGCCTACTAGATAAAACCCTGTCAAAACCCATATAGCGGAAATGAGATTTTGAAGAACAGTCGCAGAAATAACAAATCCAAAATAGTCTCTGGCTCTTTTTAATTCCGGATTAAATCCAAGCCCGTTAAAGAAAATAAATGGAACCGCTGCACCTAAAACATTTCCCAAAGCAAGCACAAATGCAAAAACCGTGAATGTCCCTGAAATAAGGGCTCCTATCAGTAAGCCTATATAAATAGCTAATAGTCCCTTAAGCTTAAACCATACAGCAAAGGCCGTGTAGAATGCGGCTCCGACATAAAATGCAGACACTCCAAATACTCCTACGGGAAAACCTATCACTCCAATATAATCTAGCACCGCGACCATTCCGCTAAGAACTCCGACCAGTATAAAAGTGTTAGATGGCAGTTTACTTTTTGATATGGCCATAATAGGAATTGAATTGGATACTTTTTAAGTCTTGCTATAAAAAAAGGTCCGCCTTTAAAGTTTTTGTAATCAGGCTGATGTAAAAACATTTATATACTTCATATACAATAAATAACATATCATATACATACAATGACAGACAAAAAAGACAAAGACGAAAAGCAGGAAGACGATAAGTATACTACAATTCGCGTTCCTGTAAAAGTGAAAGAGCAGGCAGAGAAGCTCCGCGCTCATCTGCAAAGCCGCCCAGAATACAAGTGGATAGGCACTCTCGCCCTTGGCGCAGTTTTAGGTTACGCAATTTCTGAAAGCTTAAGAAAAGATTAAAACTAGCTTCTATCTATCCTGTCAGTGATATCATCTCTAAGTTCTTCCTGTGCTTCTAAAGTCCTATCATGGGAAAGTTCATTCCTTCTTAGCATAGCATCAACCTCTCTTGCCTGCGGGCTTGCCAATTCAGGAAGCATTCTGCTTATTATATACCCGCAATTCGGAAGCTTTTTATGCGAATTTAGATGTTTTTGAAAGGCATTGTATACCCTCAAAAAACTGGGCTCTGTATTATCTCTCTCTTCTAGCCTCTTTTTTACATGGCCAAGTATAACAATATCCATATTAGTCCAGTTGAGTCTCCTTCCGAGTTCATCCTTTCCATTATACGGAGCAGAAAATCTTACAAGGCTCTTAAGCTGGACTGATTTATTCAGATAAGGAAGCTGATTCCAGTGAAGGCCTGGTTTGGAATCGCATAAATCATTTATCTGCCTGATAAGTTCTGTTGCTTTTTCAGGCTGGGAGTAAAACCTTCCAACTTTTTCCGCGAATCGATATACTCTATCATTATCCATAAAAGCCATACAAAAAAGCCATTTTTAATTCTTTCTAAACATCCATATTTTGAAGACCCTTTACTATAATAGAAATAAACTAAAGATTAAATAATCCCTAAACGATAAGACTATATGAAAATCGGAATCATTGGCCCAAATACCCTGAAAAATGCCTCAAAGCGACAGCTTGAAGAGAGAAAAAATAACTTGTCAAAAGTTGCGGAAATTATTTCAAAACTTGGCTTTGAGATTGTTCTCACTCCCGATAAGAAATCTCTACTGGAATTCTTCGGAAAAGAGTATCTGGGTTTTAAAGGGAAAAAAATCTGGATAGTTGCTCCTATGGAAGATGATGCTGAAAAATATCTTAATCTTAAGATTGGACAAATAATAAACTGTAATAACTGGTATAGACAGCCTTCAAAATTCAGCGAAGAATCAGACCTATACCTATGCATAGGTTATTCTCCAGGAGTCTTGAGTGAAATAGGAGCATCGGGCTACTTTAATCCAAAAAAGATAATTGTTATCAGGGATTTTATAAGCTCTAAACTCCCATCTGAAATTGAATATTCCCTTAAAATTGAATATGTTTTCTTAAAAGATTTAGAAAAGAGTTTAAAGATTTAGGTTTCAAAAATCCTACTTCCAATATCTCTTAGCCCCGGACGAAGGAAACTCCGCAGGACAACTCCCTGAAGCCGAATAATAAACATCCATACTAATTTCGTCTATCACTTTGAAGAATGCATATCCTGCTCCCTGGAACTGATAACAATGCTCATCCATGACTTCTTCAGGCAATTTAAAAGTAGAACTATTTGAATATACGACAACAGCATTGCTCTGCCCAAGATTTCCTATTGTAATTTGCGCCTCATCCCCTGATATAGGCAAAGTACTTCCATAATCTCCATCCTTATATCCCTCTTCCTCAAAAGGATATCCCTTCACTTCTTTTTCCAAGAACCACATCCCTGATATACTTCCAGGAACATCTCTTGAAGAACTCCCACATTCTTTTTTCTCAAATAAAACTCCTCCTGCACTGCCAAACAAATTGTAATAAGCCTCTTTCTTCTCACCCGTATAGAAATCATAAGGACATACTCCATGAAGCAGATTTCGAGAGCTCCTGTCCTGATACCTTTCCTGATTAATGAAAGTGTTTTCAAAACCTGCATCTCTTGTTATAAAGTCAAATCCTGCAACAGCCCCTTCTCCTTCCTGCTGTACATAATATCCTATTAATTCTCCTGCCTTGAAATTCACAGGCTTCAGCATCTCATCCCTACTATCCTGTTTTGCCACAGGCAGCTGCTCATCAATGGCAGGAACAACCTCTTTCATATGACCGAACATTACCTCGATCCCACATCCTGCATCAAATTTCAAAGCATAATCATCCAGATATTTATCATTGTTAATATTATATCTACTCCCAGACCTCAAGACCATATCAACAGGAGCGTAAAGCGCTATTTTTTCATTCCAAAATTCTTTATTGATGCTTATGTAAGATCTCTCAACAATATACTTCCCGGAACCATGCACAACTCCTATCTGCCCGACTTTCTGCACATGCTCTGGATTAATGAAATATTCCGTGAACACAACAGGACAATTTCCATTTGCCTCATTTCCGTAATTAGCTTGATTTCGACCATCCTCGCCTAATATCGAATTTCCCTCTTCACTATTTAGTCTCTCCTCATCACTTAGCTGTCCTTCCTCGCTATAATCTCCCCAGTCGTGATTAATAAAAAAGAACCCTGCGATAACAAGCACAATTACGGACAAAGAAACAATAATCACCCACTTTTTCATGCGATAAATAAGAATTTATTTATTTTAAACCTTCTCTATCTCTGCCATCTGAAGAATGGGTAAGATCTTCCTTCAAGGATTCGCCACATACTTTCAAAGTTCCAACCGACAAAAGTTGATTGCTGCTTCATCTGTGCTGTCGTCTTTCCAATTCCCGCATCACTATTTTGTTGCCCTGAAGTTTGTACATCCCAGTAAGAAGATGTAACTACATTTGGGATATCATAAATCCCTATATAACCTATAAGACCTCCAGTATAATAGCTTCCCTGAACTCTTCCTGTAGAATAAACATTTGTTACTTCATAGCTCCATAATCTTCCTGCAAAACCCCCTGTCCCTTCAACCCCATTTACATTACCTTTAGCATATGAATTCTCAACAACTCCTTTAACACTATCTCCAATAAGGCCTCCTAATCCCAAGCCGGAAGATTGTAAAATATTAGTTAAGGGAACAACTGAAACATCTCCAGAAGCGTAAGAACCAGTAATCTTTCCATACCATCCCCCTCCTACTAATCCGCCAACAAGGTTCTTTCCTACAACATCTCCTGTTGCATATGAATTGCTCAAAACCGGCGTCTGTGGGTCAGAACCATAAAAGACTCCTGTTAACCCTCCAACATAAATTCCATTACTGTTAACAATACCAATAGCATACGAATCTGCAATTCCTGTATCAAATGTAGACCCTATCAATCCACCAGCACCTTCTTCTTTTGCATAAACATTTCCCTTGGCAAAGGATGAAATGACTTGGCTCCCCCTACCACTGACACCATATAATCCGCCCGCCTGATATCCGGAGGCGCTAACATCTGCAGAGCTTGAAGAGGATTCAGTGATGGTCCCATCGCTTGACCCTGATAACCCCCCAATCCTGTAAGTTCCCTTAATATCTCCCCTAATAACCTTATTATTTGTTAAAGTACTATGATAAGCTAAACCAGATAAGCCTCCCACAAGATGATAAGCTTCAACTCTTGGCTCAACTAATGTAACTCCATAAACAGAGGCTCCATCAGTGCAGGCAAATAATCCGACACCATCATCCTGAATATTTGAATAATATAAGTTAGCGATATAATGACCGTTCCCATCGAATACGCCTGTGAAACAATCCCCATACCAATAATTGTTGCCATAATCGTAAATCAGCTCTCCTATAGGCTCAAATTGAGATTCATTTAAATCAATATCACAAACTAAACGATACTGGTTGGATAAATCATTCCTGATGCTAGACAATTCCTGCCTGGTACAGATAGGGATAAAACCTTCAGGCTCTTGTAGTCCTGAATTATCTGCTGATCCGGCTGAATCTCTTTTATCACCTTGGGGAGGCATTGGTCCATTTTCTTCATTAACTTGCCCTTGTATAGGATAAGCTGAAACAGGAGAAAGTGATATCTTTTGAGAGAATAAAACTCCAAATAAAATCAGGACGATCGCTAAAGCAACCCCTAAGAATAAATATTTCCTGTCAGACTTTATTTTCCTCGTCATCAACCCCTCTTATAAGATAATCACTAAGAAACTGTTTATATATATTTATATTCAGACATCCTTCCCACTCGCCCCGAACTTCCTATTTTTCCGAACCATCTCAATACAATTTTCTACTCTTCTCATTCGTGTCTCCGGCCTTTTCGCATGTAATATCATCCTATAATGCATCCTCTTATGGCTCGGCGCTAATCTCTCAAATGCCTCTTTCACCTTTTCATTTCCACTTTTAGCCAATTCCATTTTCAATTCAGGCACATCTGAAAGGCTAGGATTCTTAGGGATTCCGTGATCATGAGTCTTCTTTGTCAATCCAAGCTCGAACATTTCCAATCCAAACTTGCTCATCTTCCCTAATTTTATCATCTCCCGAGCGCGGGCAAATGTATTCTCACTCCATCTACTATTTTTATTCCGACGAACAAAAGTAACTCCATATCTTTCATCATCAATCCTTTTCAATGTAGTATCAATCCATCCAAAACAAATCGCCTCGTCCATTGCTTCTCTCTGATTAAACATCTTTTTGCCAGTATGTTTCTTATATCTAATTAGCAATACCCTCTCCTCTTTCTTATGATTTTTAGACAGCCATGTTCTCCAGGCTTTTGAAGAAAAGCAGGTTATTTCTTTTAATTCATTCATAATCTCTCCTTCAAAATTTTTAACTGCATCCCCCCTATACTCTTTCATCTCGGGATCTGAGTCATCAGCCTTAATCTTTGCAATAACATCTTCAATAGGCATCCAAATATCACTCCCCCATTCTCCATTTCCATCAAATCTTTCAACCTTTCCTATAAAAAAGTGCATTTCCTCTCCTTTGAATTCCTTATATCTCTGCTTCTGCTTGTCCGTCTTTGCCCAATCCTTGCTCCATAGAAAATTAATCTTCCCTATTCTTTTTTTTTAGATTGCTCACATTACAGCCTGTCTCTTCCAATACTTCCCGCTTCAGTGCCTCTTCTTCTGAATCCTCATCAACACCCCCTCCTGGAAATTCAATAAAACCAATGTCTCTAGCAACTACCTTCCCTTCATGAAAGAAATATCCTTCACAATTCTTCCTATACTGTAGTTTGCTTCTGTCCATCATATTTTATTCCGTATTTCCTGTATTTCTTTTTCTGTCAATTTATTCAAAATATCTTTACATCTCACTATAAAATTAGGTGCATTTTCAATCATGTTCTTATAAAGTGATTCAGATATATTTCTATTTGTATAATATTGAACATCAATTCTCGCTTTCATAGATTTATTTAACAATTCTATTTCATCTTTCGTAAGATACTTATTTAGAAAAACATCTACAAAGGCAATTGTGCAGGAATGAATTTCACATTTTACCCCGATTTTCATAAGGATTGCATAAACACTAAAATACATTGTGTAATATAAAGAAGAAATCTTCCAATCTTTGTTATTGTCTAAAATTAAAGATGCGCTCAAGGAGTCTTCCGCTTTTTTGATATATGCCTTTGCTAAATTTTCGTTAGGCTCAACTAATTCAATTCCGTTCTTTTGTCTTTTGCACCAATCAATAGTTGCCATTTAATAGCTCTTCAATAATCAACTCCGAGTTTCTTATAAAAATATGATTTTTAACTGCCTCTTTTGTTAAAAAATCTTTTTCCAATTTTGGATAAATTTTAAGGTTAATCTCAGTATTGTAATTCTTGGCTATCCTTTCAATTTCTTTTTCATTACACTTTCCAATTATTAAAATATCTAAATCAGAATTTTTCTTTTGGATATCCTTTGCATAACTTCCAAAAATTAGCGCACTTCCATTTATATGCCCATTTATTTTTTCAGAAATCTCCTTTATTATTAAGTTTTTCTTATAAAACTCTATTGCCCTTATATGCTCTACTGCTAAAATATAATTTTTAAGAATTTCTTTATTATCTAAATTTAAGAAATAATTCTTATTCTTTCCTTGAACCTTACTTTTTAATATTCCTTCCTTTTCAAGAGCATAGAGGTAATTTGCCGTTGTCTTTTGATTTAATTTCTTCTTTTTAGCAATAAAACTACCGGTTAATAAAATAAAATAATCTCCTAAAAATTCTTCAAAAATCCCTGTATTAATTGTTAGTATCATTTTACTAATATTAGTAATTATTTACTTATAAATCTTTCTATCACTCAGGACCTTTGAAAATCCCTAAGAAAACTGTTTCATTCCCAGAATCCTTAAACAAATACTCTTTCAACTGCCCTGGATAAAAAACTAATTCATCTAATTCTTCTTTACCAACAAATCTCACTTCCTCAACCTTCCCATCTGGATCATTAACTTCTAACTTTCCTCCAACAACATCACATTCATAAATCATATCTAAAGAATATCTTTCATTATTATACAATATCTTATAATATACCAATCTCCCAACCTTGACTTTCAATCCAGTTTCTTCCTTAAACTCCCTAATCAGGGCCTGCTGCGGACTTTCTTCATTCTCCAGCCCGCCTCCGGGAAGAACGTAATATTCATGCCCTTTGTGATGTTTAGCAATAATCAATTTCCCATTCTTGTAAGCAATCCCCCCTGCACGAATCCCTATTTTTTTGTTCATTTCAATTATTAATTAAAAAGACTAATTAAACCTTACCAAAAATCAACAAAAGCAGGTTGTCTTAATTCCTGGTTTCTATAATAATTTCTAATTGAATCATGAACTTCGCCTTGAGCATCAAACGGAATTGGCCTTACCATCTTCCTTCTAAATACTCCTGGCCTTTCAGGAGTTCCTGCAATAACAATTCCTTGCTCTTTTCTCCTTCCAATATAGGTATTAGTTTTAGGATCTAAAACCTGTTCTTCTCCCGTTCTCTGTTGATACAAAACAACAAGAGCCTTATCTGCAACTCTAATAGTCCTTATATTGTAGGTAACTTCTCCTGTTAAAAAGTCAGCTTCACATAATTGAGCCATATCTGTCAAATTTACACTTGGCCATTTCACTAAGTCTCTATCTGTCATAAAAATACGATGAAATTAGAGGTTTTAAACCTTACTTAAACTTACTAAAACTCTTAGTCATCTTCCTGAAAGGCATTGGTCTTTCATTAGATACAAAATTCATATATCTCAAGAATACATACATCTGAGTATTCCAAATCTCTGATAATTCTGCAAGTTCCTTAATCCTCTTCCCAGATATCAAAGTCCAAATGAAATTAATAACCCAAAATACACCAATAAGCATCTTCCACACACCAAGAATTATACCAGTAACAACTCCCACAACGATTCTCATCAATGCTTCTAATCTTTCTCCCATATAACAAATAAGAAGAGTTAGGTTTTAAATCTTATCTCGCACCAAAATAAACATCTTTCAAGCTTCCTTTAGAAAATACAATCTGCCACAAGTTCATTGTTCCTGCTCTGAAAGCGCCAACGCATGAAAGAAGATAATAAGTCCACATCCTGTAAAATCGTTCATCATAATCTTTCTTTATCTTATTCCAGTTCTTAATGAAATTGCTATGCCAAACCATTAAAGTTTTATCATAATACTTATCAAAATTCTGCCAGTCTTGAAGAGTAAACAAACCTTCTGCAGCAGTTGTTATCTGCTTCGCAGAAGGAAGCATGGAATTAGGAAAGATATATTTTGAAAGCCAAAGCAAATCTGCAGAAGATTTGACAGAAGTATCTCTTGCAATAGTATGTAATAAAAATAATCCTCCATGATTCAAACAACGATAAACTGCTTTCATATAACTTCTATAATTCTTATACCCTACATGTTCAAACATTCCCAAAGACACAATCCGGTCAAACTTTTCATTCACATCCCTATAATCTTGCAACCTTATCTCTACATCAAGCCCCTTGCACATTTTCTTAGCCAAGGCAACTTGTTCCTTAGAAATCGTAACTCCAACAACCTTAACTTTATATTTTTCAGCAGCAAATTTAGCAAAACTTCCCCAACCACATCCAATATCCAAAACCTTCATGCCTTTTTTCAAACCCATTTTTTTACAGACTAAATCTAATTTTGCTTCTTGTGCTTTATCAAGACTTTTTGCATCTTTCCAATAACCACAAGTATAAACCATCCTTTTATCCAGCATATTCTGAAATAAATCATTCCCTGCATCATAATGCCTCTTAGCCACTTTCTTCGCTCTATTTTTACTTTGAAGATTGAAAAGTCTAGCTTTTAAAGAAGCTAAGATAAAGTTGAATCCTATTATTTTCTCATTAAGATTTGACTTCAAAATTCTTGCGAAAAATTCATCTAATCTCTTACAATCCCACAAACCATCCATATAAGCTTCCCCTAAACCTAATGAACCTTTAGTCAGAACTCTCCTATAAAGTTCAGGGCTATGAACTTGAATATCCCAATCTCTCTTCCCATTAATTTTAATATCTGCAGAATTAAGAAGTTCCTGAAATTTTACCTCCAGTGACGCGTTGGACATAAAATAAACCAGTTTCAATATTTTTTAAATCTTCCCAAAACCCTTAAATATACTATTTGCTATTCTAAAATATGAAAGAGAATAAAAAGAAAACTCTTCAGGATTATTTATTCCTGCAGGATTATTCATAGGGATGGGAATAGGATTTCTTACAAACCAGTTAGTAGCTGGATTATTCATAGGGCTAGGAGCAGGTTTTGTTGGCAATGGCTATAGCAAAAGTCGTAAAAAAGAAATAAACCATAATCTTAAAACCCATTTATCTGTCTAATAGTATGAACAAAAATAACATTTACCTAACAAAAATAACATCAGCAATTATATCTGCAATTCCAATTCAGTCAGTTGCTCCTGTATTACCTCAACAAAACCTTGAAACAATACTCTCTCCGACTTATGAAAGACCAATTCCATTTGACTTAAACAAGGATTACAACAGCGGAGCAGTAATCAGGCGCGTTTCTCTCTCTCAATTACCAGAAGGCGTTTTAGGTTTCTACAATCCTTCATCTCATACAATAACAGTTGCAAGTGATCAAAGCAATTATGTAGAAAGATTTGTCACAGAACACGAATCCGGACACGCAAGAGGATTAATAGATGAACAAAGAACGGACAATTATGCCACTTCGATAACGGGATATAATTTAAGGCAAATAGCTTCACAACCTCTCGTTCTAAAAAAATAAAATGCAAAAAATAATCGCAATCGGAGCAGAAGCAGTAATTTCAAAAGATAAAGATAAAATAATAAAATCAAGAATTCCAAAGTGCTATCGTCTTCCAATTTTGGATGAAAAACTAAGAAAACTTAGAACAAGAAGCGAAGCAAAAATAATAGAAAAAGTCGCAAGAATCATACCGGTTCCAAAATTAATTTCTTCAGATGACGATAAAAAAGAGATTGTAATGGAACATATCGCAGGAAAGAAGTTATCAGACAATTTAGAAAAACTTCCAGTTACCCTAATATGCAAACAAATAGGAAAATCGTTAGCAAAATTACATGATTTAGGAATAATCCACGGAGACCTAACAACTTCCAATTTAATCCTTAAAAATAAAGAGGTTTACTTCATTGACTTCGGCCTAGGCTTCCACAGTAATAAAATAGAAGACAAAGCAGTAGACTTACATCTAATAAAAGAAGCCTTAGAAGCCAGACATCCAAAGATACATGAAAAAGCATACAAGGCAATTCTTGCAGGTTACAAATCTTCTAAGGATTATCAAAAGACAATCAAACAATTAGAAAGGGTAAAAGCTCGAGGGAGGTATAAACAGCAATATTGATTTTCTGAATATTATTTTAAAGTAGTACAGCTGGTCAAGTAGTATTTATATATCTGGCAAGCTCGATAAATTGATGCGATTAGTTCTAAAGCAAAATAAACAAAAAGAGTTGATTGAAAAAGAAAAACAGATATTTAATCTGTCTTTTTCTAAATTAGCAAGAAAATTGCGTATTGCAGATGGTAAACTAAAGGCTTACTATTATGACGGGATATTGCTACCAGAAAAAATATTTGAAAGGTTTGAGTTGAAAAAAGAGTTCGAGAAATATATTATCCAGAAAAAATCAGATACCTGAGGTCAATCAATAGGAGGAAAGCTTTCAGAAGGCTCGAGCATAAAAGAACTTTTACTTCCCCCTGAAAGTATCGAACTATCAGAATTTTATGGGATAATGCTTGGAGATGGAAATCTGACGAAAATAAAAAAGTACAAGATTAGAGTCTATCAAATAAAAATAGTCGGAGATTCAAGACACGATAAAGATTATTTAGTTAATTTTGTCAAGCCATTAATGGAAAATCTTTTCAAAATTAAAGTTAACCTCTATAAACCAAAAGTAGCAAATGCCCTATACCTCTCGTCAACCAGTAAAAGATTAGTCGAATTTCTTGAAACCAAAGGATTCAAACCAGGAAACAAAATAACAAATAAATTAGGTATCCCTCAATGGATAAAATCCAACAATAACTACCTAAGAGCATGCATTAGAGGTTTATTTGATACTGATGGTTGTATCTATAAATTAACCAATCAAAATAGTTATCAAATTTGCTTCACAAATTACAACCCGATATTATTAAATGATGTGAGAAACAGCTTGATCTATTTGGGGATAAAACCCTCTAAAATAACAAAAAATAGAGATATAATGATAACGAAAAGAAGTGAATTACAAAGATTTTTAAAAGAAATAAGGTTTTCTAATTTTAAGCATCTAAATAAAGCAAAACTGTGGAATTTAGCCCCTTAGAATAGTGGTCAAGTTCGCGGGCCTTTGGCGCCCGAAACCCCGGTTCGAATCCGGGAGGGGCTATCTAATAGCTTTATCTCTTAAAATTGAGGGATTTTAGAATTGAATGATTAAAGATTTGCATAGCAAATCTTTTTAAACCTCCAATTCAAGTCTTAAACATGGCAGAAGCAAAATCGATACTTAAGATAAAACCAGCAGAAGTAGAGGCACTTGTAATTGAATTAGCAAGGAAAAACATACTCCCTGAGAAGATAGGTCTTATTTTAAGAGACCAACATGGAATACCAAAAACAAAAGCCATTACAAATAAGAAAATATCTCAGATTTTAGAGGAAAATAATCTCCCTATAAATGCAGAACAAAGTCACATTTCAAAAAGAACAGACAACCTAAAAAAGCATATTGAAAAGCACAGCCATGATTACACTGCTAAAAGAAGACTTACAGAAAGGTTGTCTAATCTTAAAAAGTTCGAATAAAGAGGAAATTTAGATGTTAGAAGAAATAAAGAAAACAATAGAAAAATTGGATTCTCTTTCAAAAACAAAACAAATAAAAGTAATTTCCCATTATGATACCGATGGAATAACTTCCGCAGCCATTTTCTCCAGAGCACTCCAAAGATGGAATAAGAAATTTTCTATGGAAATCGTAAGATGTTTAGATGAAGAATATGTTAAATCTCTTCCAGAAGATAAAATTCTTATCTTTCTAGATCTTGCTTCCGGAAGTCTTCCTTACCTATCTGAAAAAAAAACTGAAATATTTATCTTCGATCATCACGAACTAACAGGAGAAATTCCAAAAAATGTAACTATGATTAATCCTCATTTATTCAAAGAAGAAAATATTTCAGGAGCAGGAATCTGCTATTTATTCGCAAAGGTGCTTTCAAACCAAAATGTAGATCTCGCAACTCTTGCCACGGTGGGCATGGTAGGCGATCAACTAGAAAAAGAACTTGGAAAAACATACAACAGTATACTAAATGATGCAGACGTTCAGATAAAGAAAGGCCTTTTACTCTACCCTGCAACACGTCCCTTAGATAAAGTTCTAGAATACTCTTCCTCCTTATACATTCCGGGAGTTTCAGGTTCATTCTCAGGAACTTTGGGATTGCTAAAGGATGCAGGTTTAGAAAAAAAACAAGCTTATCCTTCCTTGGCAGAATTAACAGAAGAACAAATGGCAAACTTGATAACTGCGATAATGCTCAGAAGAATAGGTGGAGGAGACGAAGATAAAATAATAGGCAATTTGTATCTAATAAAATTCTTCAACAAACTTGAGGACGCGAGAGAAATATCTGCTTTAATAAATGCATGTTCAAGAATGGGTTATCCTCAAATAGCCCTTGGTTTTTGCCTTGGAAATAAAGAATCAAAGAAGCAAGCAGAAAAAGTCTATATCGAATACAAACAGAACATTGCAGCCGCAATGAGATTCATAAATGAAACAGATAAAATAGAAGGAAAAAATTATACAATAATTAATGCACAAGACAAAATTAAAGACACAATAATAGGAACAACCGCATCGATAATGTCTCACTCCCCCTTATATCCTGAAGGCAATGTTATCATAGCTATGGCTTATAATAAAGACAAAATAAAAGTCTCGGCAAGATTGGTAGGCAAAAAAGGAAGAAATGTCAGGGAAGTCTTAACACAAGCTACAATACCTCTAAATGGAGAAGTTGGCGGACATCCAGGAGCAGCCGGATGCTTAATCTCAAAAGAACACGAAATGGAATTCACTAAAACCCTTCAAAATATACTAGAAGTTGAGTGGATAAATGTTTAACATATCAAATATTCATAGGCAAATTCTTTTAAACCCTTTATTATATTCATCTTCATGCTAGAATCCAAGTTTCTCTTAATAAAATGCCCTCGTTGTAGAAAACCACAGATTATATTTGGAAAAGCCACATTAAACGTAAAATGCTTAAAATGTAACAAATTATTGGTAAAAACTACTGGTGGGAAAACAAAGATAAAGGCGGAAATCAAAGAAGTACTATGAAATTAGAAGAAAATGAAGCAGTCTTATGTACAGTAAAAAGAATAGATGGGACTACAGTATTCCTAGAGATAGAAGGCAATGGCTTAGGAACAATGATCTTCTCAGAAGTTTCAGCAGGGAGAATACGTAATATTAGAGACTTTATCGTAATTAACAAGAAAATTGTCTGTAAAGTTTTAAGAATAAGAGGAGAAAACATAGAACTATCCCTTAGAAGAGTCACTGGAAAAGAAAGAGAAGAAGTTCTAGATGACCACAAAAAAGAAAAAAATCTTCAAAGCATGCTTAAACCTGTACTAAAAGACAAGTCTATGGAAGTATTTGATAAGATAAAAGCAGAATATTACATCCCCGATTTCCTTGAGGAGGCAAAAGAAAAACCAAAAATTCTTGAAAAATTCATGTCAAAGGCAGAAGCTCAGCAAATGGAAAAAATATTTACTGAAAAAAAAGAAAAAGAAAAAGAAGTAAAGAAAATGATTACCCTTGTGTCTCTTTCAGATTCAGGAATAAAAGATATAAAATCTATTCTCGGAACAAAGGATGCTGAAATAAGATATCTTGGCTCATCGAAGTTCGCAATTTCTGTTAAAGCCAAAGACTTCAAACTTGCAAACCAGCGACTCGAACAAGTTCTAAAAGGAATAGAAGAAAAAGCAAAGGCATTAAAAGCCAAGATACAAATAAGATGAAATTACATTTTTACATAAACAAAGATGGAAAAAAAACATATACTCTAAAATATTCAATTAATGGAAAAGAAACAAAACCCGCACATTACAAATTTATAAGAAAAAATAAGTGATACTCCTTGCCCTAAAGGGCAAGGCTTCTATGCGTGATGCATATCCTGATTTCTCACATAATCTAT
>DANJ01000003.1 GCA_002497285.1 Candidatus Pacearchaeota archaeon UBA92 | reverse complement strand
TGGAGCCCTGGGAAGTTTGCTTCCAGCCTCGGATTTAGTCAGGTTGAGAGAGCAATAGATTACGTGAGAAATCAGGATATGCATCACGCATAGAAGCCTTGCCCTTTAGGGCAAGGAGTATCACGTCTTTCTAAAGTTACGCCTTTAGAGTTAAATAAAACTAACCATTCCCTTCCCCAAAAGCAAAAAAGCAAAAACCCAGAACAAAAATACTGGCAGTCCGAAAAAAATACTTAATATAAATGTGAGAGATGCCACAAAGTCAATAAAACTCAGAACATCACCAGTTAAAATAAAAAGTCCCTTAAGAAACAAGAGTCCTGCGCAAAATAAAATAAATGGAACGAAAACGTTTAGCCCAAAAATCATCATTAAGAATGCAAACGCTGATGCAAGGTCAATAGCTCCCAATATTCTCACTAACATCTAATTTCCATAAAATGGGGCTTTAATAAAATTTCTATACTTTTCAAAATCTAACTATTGTAACTACTATCAAATAACATATAGAAACCTTTAAAAGCTCAATTTAACCTAAATTTTCATGGCGAAAAGACCGAGAAAAACAGGACAAATCTTACCAAGAAATTATGGTTTGCGTTTAGCAATGCCTGGGAGGCAAGACCTATTTGTAAGTCCTGCTGCTTACATTATTGCCCAGGTAATGCTTGAAACTCCTAAAGAAATTAGAACAAGATTAAGAGACTGGTCTGAAAGACACAATGAAGATTATGGTGAAGTTGAGCCTACTTTTGTGGATGCAGTTGAAAAAAGAGAGGGCTCGAAAAATATTCTTAATGTATCTAGGAGAACAGGGTCAAGACAACTCACAGATTTAGCTCTTCCAAAAGTTAGAAGAGAACAGACAAGATTTACAGGAGTTGTTAAATCCAAGGAAAGAGGAGAATACGATTTTGCTCTTCCGTTTTATGATTCAGCCAGAGCGGTTAATATAGGTTATCCTGGGGCTAGAGTGGGAAATGAAGATAATCTATACAATGAAGGAAAAGGAAAGGACCTATCTATCATCGGAGTTCATTTAGCAATTCCTGAAATTGCCTTAGCCATTGATGAACAGTCTGGAACGCCCCAATGGGCAAATATGACTGGCCTATTTCCAAGACAAAGAAAAACAGAATCTATAATGCCACACTTGCCATTCAATTTCAATTTTTTCAAATCTCTAGAAAATATGACTCCCGATGAGCTAGAACTGTATAGACTTGTCACAGATTTGATAGTTAATTATTATGGAAAAAATTCAAGTCAGTACGAAATGAGTGTTTCTGCATTAAAGAATTCAAAAATTTTCAGTTCAGAATTGGTAATGGCAATCAACAGTCCATCAGACAGAGCACAATTCAAAGTCTTAAGACAGAAAGAGCAGGAAATATCCTTAGAGCCAGGAAGCCAGGAAGACAGAAGGCACGCAGCAGTTACGACTTTAGTGGACAATATCTCTAAATATCTTCAGGAATCTTTTTATTATGTTCCGGTTGGATATTGTAGGGAATTTGTAGGCACACCTTGGGAAACAATAGCGAGAAGATTTGAGCCCAAAGGAAATGGGAAAGGTCCAGTCTATTCTATTGCAATAAGTGATGAACATCCTCCAATACTTGTAAGAAAATATCTTTCTCATAAATCTCTTCGTTGGGCTGAATTTCCTGATACTTTAGTCACTAGTCATATTTCACAAAAACTCAATCATCCTTACACTTCAATTGATGACGTGACAAGAAGAGAAAGCCATGTTGAACTTGTTCTACCAGATGAAACACTAAGAAAAAAAGGAATAGTTGTTCCAGAAATTCTAAATAAAGAATACGATACCTTAAGGGAAAGAGGAAAGTAAGATGACAAGCGAAAAAGTAGAAATAATAAGAAGAGAATTAGCTCAATTATTTAGGCATGCTTACGAGGGAAGAGCGTCTTTATCATTAGTCTATGATGTTGGAGAAAGACTTGGCTCTAGGGTTGATACTGAGGAGATACCTAATGTTTTGTCAGACGCACTAGAATTTGTTCATGGTCTTCACGATCAATCGGCGAGAACATACCATACCAGAAAAAAAGATCAATTATACCATCACATGAGACAACTTTCTCAATAATTATTCTTCTTTATGGGCCATTTTCTTATACATCTGCGCAACTTCCCAATGCCTATGTAAAACTCTCCCTGTCTTTGGAACACTCATTGTTCCTTCAGATTCTCTTCCACCCTCTAGATAAACATCACTACCTCTGACTACTTCATGCGTCTTTCCTATTGTTCCATTATCATATAAATTTTTTAACCTCTTAGTTGAAGCTCCTTCATACTTAGAAGGCCCCCAATATCTACATAGAGAAGTTCCATGTGGAAATTCTTCTGGATTGTTAGTATCTCTAACGGTTATAATTCCAAGTTCAACCCACTTCCCAGAACTTACCATTTTATTAGCATATTTGTAAATTAATTTTGCATCATTTTCAGGAACACCCTGCTTTATTGCTTCCTGAACGCTTCCTTCTAAGTCCGATTTTCTTACTTTCCTCTCTTCAGCAACAGCACTTTCCCAAATCAAAACTCCGCCAATAAGAATAAAAACAGTCCCGACAAAACTGCCAAGTCTCGCAAGGTCTTTAAGTCCAGAATCTGCACTAATAATTACAAGTCCGGTTAAACCCATTGCAGAGTTTAATAAAAGAGCAAAACCAAAGAACACAAATGCAATTCCTACAATCTCCACCTTTTTCATAATCTATATATCAATCAAAGGTTTATTAGGTTTTCTTTTCTTATTTCTCTTTCCTTCCGGTGATATATTTCTTCCAGATGCTAGCAAATCGAGGGTTCTTTTTAAGTTCATTAAATGTTCCAGAAGCAATAATTTTTCCTCTATCAAACATATAAACATAGTCAAATTTTTCAAGCAGGTTTAACTTATGCACAGAAGAGATTACAGTTTTATCTTTAAAGTTTGAAAATATACTATCATAAATTTTCATCTCATTATTGCTGTCTACACTACTTGTAGGTTCGTCCATCAGAACTATCTGGCTTTTCTTTGCGGCTAATAATCCTCTTGCCAAAGCCAATCTTTGTTTTTCTCCCCCACTCAAAGAAACTCCTTTCTCCATAACACTCGTTTCCAAACCTTTCTCGAGTCTTTCTATAACTTTTCCAAATTGAGCCATGGCGATTACTTTTTGAACGTCCTCTTTCTTTGCAGGCAAGTCCATTGTTATATTATACTTTAAGGTATTATTGAATATTTCAGGATCTTGAGGAATTAATGTAATCTTTTTCCTAACTTTACCAAATCCATTTTCGACTTTTATCCCATTTACATAAACCTCTCCTGAATCGGGCTCATAAAGTCCTCTTATTAGAGCTAGAATAGTGCTCTTGCCAGAACCACTCTCTCCGATTAATGCAACTTTCTCACCCCTTCTGAACTTAATGGAAACTTTGTCTATATGTTGTTTTTTTCCTTCCTTGTCATATGTAAAATCCACATCTTTAAATTCTACATTTTTCCAGTCAGGAGAAATTTTTCCGCCTTCTTTCTTTTCTATTAAAGCGTAGGCCTCATCAATCGGATAAGCTCCCCTGATTCTGGCATCAAATCTTACAAGAGCACCATATAATCCAGCAAATCTAAAGAAGCTCTCCCCTACTTTGTCAAGATATCCATATAAAATATATAATGTGCCAATAAGTATAATTCCATTTGTATGATAATCTGTATATGCCTTATAGCTTAATACAAGTACAGTCATAAGAGAAAGAGCAACACTTGCGAAACCCCACTTAAACTCATTCAGTACAGAAGATGTTCTTTCAGTTTTATAACTCGCCGCAAGTTTAGAGTCTATCTCATCTGCAACAGTGCCTTTCAACCTAAGAGTTATAACGGTTATTGTATTGCTAACATAATCATAAATTGAAGCAGAAAGCTTATTACTATATTTATTAAGCTCCTTGTAATATTTATGTAGTTTAGAGTCAACTTTCATTATAGTAAAGATTGTTGCAAGAGCGAATACTAAAGTAAATATTGCAATTTTTTTATCTATGAAAAACAAAATAAATATTGAACCAAATATGCTTAATACACCATAGACAATATCATAAGTAGTACCTCCAGAAAAATTAAATAAAGCTGTTCTTCCTCTCTCAAGTTTATCAATAGTATCCCCGGAATGATTATCTTTATGCCATTTAACTGGCAAGTCTAAAATTTTTCTAATCTTTGAGTTTGTATAATTCCTATGGACCTGATATCCTGTAAGGTATTCCATTATTCTTCCAGTACCATGAAATATCCAAAACCCAATTGTAATTGCAAGTATTAAGAAGATCTTAAAGATTAAGCCATTTAGCTCTGTTTCTGAAGAAATATTATTCTGTATGGAATTAAAAATAGAACCTATAAGCAATGGAGTAAGAAGGTTAATAATTCCCGCAATTGCAAAAAAAGACATATAAACCAAGAAAATCTTTTTCTTATTTCCAAGGAATTCCCATTCAGTTTTTAATACATTCCACAATGGATTTGATGTCTTCTCTTTTTCCATAACTCCTCTCCTTCAATTTTAGTAAAACATGTGTTAAAAATCTTTCTCTCCCTCAATAAAAATATTTAAATAATTAGAATACCTCATTAATCTATGCCAGATCTGTATCATAAGTATTGTTTTGATACCATGCCTTCCCCAAATTACAGAGACGACGAAGATTCTAATAAAAATAATCTTAAATCAGACAAAAAAGACAAGGAAGATAAAAATCAGGACTTCTGAAACACAATCTTGCTTCTACAAGGCAGTTTCGCCTTAACTCTTTGCATAATTTCTCTCGCAACTCTAACGTCATTTTCTCCTTCAACAGAAACAAAGAAAATATCTTTTCCAGGACCGACAAGTGCAGCTCTCCCTTCAGTTACGCCAAAACTATGCTTCATACCAGAAGAAAGTCTGTCAGCCCCAGCACCTGCAGCAGTCTTGTTATTTCTCAGAATATGATGTGGATATACTCTTACTTCAAAATAATATTTTCCAAGAAGGGCTTTATCAAGTGCCTTATTAATAAGCTGTCTACATGATTCTAAGGAATTATCTCTTACCTGAATTTTCTCCGTGGAAATCAAACGCAAATGATTCTTAAATTTCCCTTCATTATGGGCTCTTAGCTCTCCCATATTATATTTGACAATATGATTATGCGGGACAACTTTTATGTAACTCTTACCTTTGCTTTTAGACTTTCTAGTATAAGGTCTTACCGTTCTTCTCGAATAGGCAGATGCTTTTCTTAAGGATGCCATTTATTTTAGTTCTCCTATCTTTCTAACATCATATTCTATTCCCCTGTTTTCAAGTTTGCTCAATGTTCTCTCCATTAAGTGTCCAGGTAAGCCAGAATGAACTATCTCATTCATTCTTACTCTATAATGAACCTCATAAATTTCATTCTCTTCTATTCCATCTCTATGCATTTTATTTTACCTCAACCTCTGTAGTTACTGCCTGTCCTGGCAATCCTCTTTCAAAAATCGCACGAACAAGACCATTATTTCCATGAGCATCAGCTATCTTTCCATGAATCTCTTTTCCAGCAGGAGACTTCCAAACAACTTCTTTGCCTTTCATCTTTTTGGCTTCTTCTCTGTCTTTCAATCCTAAATCCAAGAGAAAATGTCTCTCATGTATTGTATGTCTTCCTCGTCTGAACTGGACTACTATTCCTTTTGTCATGTTAGGTGTAGAAAAATTAGGTTTTTAAACCTAATGCCTAAGAAACTCAATTTATAATCTTAAAAATAACCCCTCCTCAAATTAATTTTTTTGAAAGCTAATTGGCTTTCTAAGCTTTGGAGGCTTTATAAAAGAATAAGCTGACCAGATAGCAATTAACCAGAAAATTATGCCGAATGGATCCTCTGGAATACTATAAATAAAAACTTCTATCACAATTAAAGGATTTATCAAATATCCTGTCTGAATACTTTCTGATACTAAATATTGATAAATATAATAATTGGTTATAAGATACTCTCCAATAATTATAGATAAAAAAGCAATTATTGCACTAATTATTTTAATCCTTCCGCAAGAAATCCTTGGCTTTCAAGCCAATGAATGAATTGCGGTAATTATTTCTACTAAAATAAATATAAAACAGGGAGAGCAAGTTGTTGCTCCCTGAACAACATTTGTAGTGGTAGCTTTCTCACGTAAATAAACTTTGCGGAGCACGACAACGCGCTTCGCGTGGAGATAAAAATGGAAACACAGGTT
>DANJ01000001.1 GCA_002497285.1 Candidatus Pacearchaeota archaeon UBA92 | reverse complement strand
GATTATAGATAGTGCTGATGAAGAGAAGGGCGTTTTGGAGATAATTAGGGGATTACCGGTATGGGCTTATTGGATTGCTCTATGTGTTGTAATAGGGCTGATTATTTTGGTATTAGTTATGTGGCAACTTGGGAAGCCGCCTCATTTGAGGAAAGTGTTTAGGGGAAGGCATTAATTACTTAATTATAGACTGTTCCCATCTAACCTTCGCCCTTTCAAGGGCGTCTTTTATAGGAACAAAACCTTTCTCATCCATTAATAAGTCTTGTAATTTATTATTCTCATGTTCATCTTCCATAGAAAAATAAGGCGTGTTAGATAATTAAGTCTTTCCTATTTTAGCTATTTTAGGTTAACCCGAACTTATTGAGATGTAGGATATTCTTGGCGAAAGCAGGAAGATTTAGCATGAGTTAATTTGACAATTTTTTGAAAAAATAGCTTACTAAACTTTTCGGTCTCTAAAGATTTAAATAGTTCTTTAGCTCTTTTTAGAGATGAAAATATTAAAGGAGAGGTCCAGGATCTATAAGGGCCAGGAATATTATAAGTTTAAGGTAAACCTGCCTGAAGTGAAGTTAGATGCCGCTAAACTGAAGGAAGGGGATGAATTAGAGTGTATTGCAGAGAAAAACCAGCTTATTTTGAGGAAAATAGAAAAAAGTTGATTTTTAGGGTGTTTAGGGCTCTATAAACGGCGTATAAGTGTCATTAACCGCCGTTTATAGATTGTAGGATTTTTTAGGAGACGCTTGAAAGTTACTGCTAACTTATTCTGATAGAACATCTGAGATTTCCTTTGTGCCTTTCCGATTCGATTTTTGTAGTTCGTAACTAAGTGCGTCTATCGCCTTTGCGTTTATTCCATCGTATCTTTTCACAGCTGCACAACCACGAAGATCTCCTCTGATTGCGCTTTCTAAAATTCTTTTATCTAAGTCTTTCGTATCTAACCCTGCCCAAAGGAAAAGACCATGATTATCTCTATAAACTACGACTGCTTGTTCTCCCTGATATTTTTTCGCGATCCTATCTTGTTCTGTCATGGTAATTCGCCTATTTTTGAGTTTATATATTTTGCTTAATCCGAACTTATTAGGCATGTTGGAAGTTGTTGGAGACGCTCGGAAGTTACTGCGAAGGTTACTGCTCGTCTTTGTGATAGATGTTTAAGAGAGTTAGCACGTCTGTTTTAATGTCATAAGAATATGAAAGACGAAAAGGAGAAAGATAAACTTCCCTTGTGTCCTTTCTTTCGTATTGCATTGGCTTGCCTATTTCTGGGTTCTCTATAATTTTTTTGATTAATTTCTTTATTCCTTCAGAATAGCTCTTATCAATCTTCTTAAATTTCCTTTGAAAAATTGGGGCATATGTAATGCTTTTTACCATTTTAGCTACCAGGATTCAAGTTCTTTCAGAAATTTTTCCTTAGACATAGTAATTCCCTTGCCCACGTCTATTTCCCTCCAAGCCTCTTCTGTTCTTCTTGCGAATTCCAAATCCTCAATATACCTATCCATATTTTGCATTTTTGCCTTTAGTTCTAGTAAAACTTTGTAAATCTCATCTAAAGATGCCTGTTTATTCTCCATGCTTTATCGTCGTTATTTTGGTTAATAAATCTTTCTTTTTGATGTCGGGCGCGTTCGGCGCTTCGCGCCTCACATATATTTGAGGCTAATTTTTTTAGAATTTGGGGGCAGAATTTTTGAAATGATAATCTAATGCTCCTGCCATAAACTCTAAACCAAAAAGAAAATCATCTAACTCTCTTGAAGCTACCGCTCGTGCTTCGTTTTCTAAATTAAGAGAGTTATTTTTTCCCCTTCGCCTATCTGTTTTTTGATATGCTTCGAATGCTCTTGTTAATGTAGGGACTCGTCCTCTTGTTTCAGGATTGTCAAATAATTCCCTATCACTCGGAGAACTGTCTCCATATAATCTTTCAAATTTCTTTTTTAATCTATAATCCATAAGAATTAGCTTTGTAATTGGTATTTAAATCTACTTAACCCGAACTTATGCCTTTTCGGGTTTCTTGGCCCAGCGGGAGATAATCATTATGCCAATAACTCCGATTAAGGTTAATAGAACAGCTGTATAGAGATCGGCAATGAAAGGGTATTTTTCTAGAAGAGTGAGGGATGTGTAATTTTCTATCAGCTTGAAAATAAGGTCTTTCCATGCAAGAGCGACTAGTAAAGATAGACCTGCGATCATGGCTGTTGAAGCTTGTTTTTTAAATTCAGAGCCTATTTCTTTTGTTCTTTGTAGCACCTTTATCTGCTTTTTTACTTCTTTTTGAACTTCAGCCTGTTGTGTTTTTGTTAAATCTTCTGGCATGATTTGTTTAAAGGAGGGGAGTTTTTATATGTTTGTTAAATGAGAAAAACTTTTTACGATTAAATAGGATAAACAGTTGTTTGGATTTGTGCTTTTTTACATTTTTATTAGGGCTTTTTCCGACGATGAAGGGTGTTTGTTGCTGTTTATCTGAGATTTTTTGATGTTTTGGGAATCGTTTTTTCTTTTTGGTTTTGATTAAAATTTTTTGCGCAATTTGGTGCATTTTTACAAGTGTTTGTACCCGTTGGTTGCTGTTTGTTAGCTGTTTATGTGTGTTTGGACAGGCGTTTGTTTGTTTGATAGGGGTGTTTTAGGGTGTTTGTTTTGCAAATGCAAGTACAAACAGGTATGTTTTTTAGGTGTTAGTGTATTTGCCTTTTAACGCCCTTAGGACGTAAGATTTATATAGTATAGCTGTTTTAAACAGGTATGTTTTTTGGATTATTTGGTGGAAAGAGCGCGAAACAGCTTGAAGAAGAAACTAAGAAAGGTTTCCAGGCAGTTAAGGGTGATTTTGATAAGGTTAGTATGTGGATTAAACACCTTGATGAACAAGACAAACAGGTGTTTGACATTCTTGGACAGCTAAAAAACGATTTATCGTCGATTAGGGATGATATGGAAGGATTAAAAGATGCTGTTGAAATCATTGGAAATGGTGGAAAAAACAAACAGTCAAACAGGAAAACGGGTGTTTTGGTCAAACAGCAGGCTGTTTATGCTGTTGGAAACGCTGTTCAAACAGCTGTTCAAACAGGCAATTTTCACGAAATTATGCAAGGTTTGACAAGTAATGAGAGGCTGTTGATATTTACTTTGATGAATAGTGATATGAAGTTGAGCTATGAGGATTTAGCAAGGTTATTGGGAAAAGAGAGATCTACAGTTAGAGGTCAAATAAATGCTATAAAACAGAAAAGTGAGGGTTTGATTATGGAATTAACCGAACCTTCAGGTAAAAAAAGGGTGTATGTGAGTGAAGAAATTAAGGAAAAACTAGTCAAATATGCAAAAGTGAGAGTTGGGCAGAAGGGTAAAAAGAGAAAAAAGGTAAAAAATTAGAAAAAGAGAGTTAAAAATATGAAAAAAAGAGAGAAAGGGTGTGTTGGGAATCAAGTTCTTCATTTATTGGGAAAAGTGAGTTATTTTCAAAAATAGTAGTTGCAGTAAAAGTGAGGGAAAATTGGAGTTAAGGATCAATTTTCCTGAGATTGGATGGAAAAGGTGTAGTGCCTAAAGGTTAAAATCAGGTGCTTTGCGGCTTAAAATGCCTAGATTTGACTGATTTTCTTTTTAGCGATAGCTTTCGATATTTATTCGGTTAAACGGGTTTCTCTTAGGTTTAATATTGAGTCCAAGGATGCTATTTCTTTAAGACTTTTTGATATTTTTAATAGGATTTTCTTATTGTTTTCTTTCGTTTTCTCGACGGGAATTCCCTTTCTTATTATTCTACCTATATGATCTCGGACAGAGCTTTCAGTTATGCTTAGTTTTTGGGCAAGAAGATGATAATCTACGGATAGGTCTTGTTCTTCTAGTTGGTAGATTAAGGCAAATATGGCTATTTCTTGTTTGGTTAATTGTTTGAATTTAAAGCGAACTTCTTCTTTGATTTTGGTGAGTGATTCTAGGACTTCTGGTATCTTATTTAATGTGTTGTCTGTCTGTTTATCTGTCTGTCTGTCTGTCTTAACCCCTTCATTTCGTGTGGAAATATCAATAATTTGGCTTTTTACGGCTTCTAGGGGTAAATTATGTGTCGATGTGTCTATCGATGTGTCGACAGGAAACGAGGGGGTGTCTAAATTAGAGCGAACTTGTGTCTTAATCTCTTGAGTTCGCTTAATTAAATTAAAGCTAACATTCTTATATTCTTCTATATTCGCTTTAATTTCTTGTAATTCTTGGTTTTGACTTCTAAGAATATCTTTTATGTCTGCTAATTCGGTGTTTAAGTGTTGATAACTATAGTATAGGTTGTCTATGTCTTCTTTGACTTTTTGAAAGGCTTCTTTTATTTTGTCATCTTGCATTGAATTTGTAGCTTGGGTCAGAATTTAAGGATTTAGGTTCTTAAAAACTTCAAAAGCCTTGTTACTTAATCTCCATCTTTGCCTGCGTTTGTAATCTGTGCCTTGGGGGTTTTTGTTGATTTCTGCTACCAGGGCCTTGGATTTTAGGTCCTGAAGAAGAGATTTGATGAACTCTTCGTCGCGGGCTGTAGCTTCTGCTATCTGTGAGGTGAAGGCTGATTGGGGCGAGATTTCAAATAGATGGTGAAGGATTTGCTCTTGAATCTTGTCTTGTTTCTTTTTTGAAATTGCAGGCATCTGTATTTGTGTACTGGTAAGTATAAAAGATATTCGGTTTGAAAATAAATGTTGTAGGTGATTATTTGGATAAATATTTATAAATAACTTGTATTTAGATTTGGAGTAAAAGATGGTGAGAAGAAATACGTTTGTTGTCCCCTTGTGGGTGGTTGTTGGTGCTATTTTAGTTCTTGCTGTTGCTTTAGGATATACGGCTTATAATAAGTTTTCTGCTTCTTCGGATTTGGGCTTGAGTTTGTCTCCTTCTACTGGTGAAGAGGATTCTTCTATACTGAATGAATATTTTTCACAAATTGCTGAATCCTAGAGTGGTGTTGTTGATAGTATTATTGAATTGTGTGATGGGAATACACAACAGGGCAATGCCCCTCCTGTCTGTTGTAGTTTAATAGAGGAAGAGGCTAAAAAATTGAAAGGGGAGGCAGATTTGGCTTGTGGAACTTGGGTTCCTAGAGGGTGTGAAATCTACAACAAATGTTTGATAAATAAAAATATAATTGAGGGTTTATTTTCATGTAGTCGATACGTTCCCCCAGATAGTAGGCAAAAGTGTGAGGGTCTTCAATCTTGTACACGGGGTAAGTGTGATTATTTTTGGGTTGAGGAATTGGAATCTTGCCTCACAATAATCCAAGAATGCCCTGAATTTATTCCTGATAAGGGTGGTTGGGGTTGTGGTGACCAAAAATATTGGTTATCGAATTTTGAGGAGAATTGTAAGGATGCGAAAGTTAAATATAACCGACTTAAAGATTTATACCAAAAAAATGGGTGTGGGACATTAGAAGATCTCCCAGAATATCCTCCTTGTGTGAGAGATGGATAATTTCTAATTTTGCTCTTTGATAATATCTAGTTGACCTTTTCTAGTTTATACATAGATTTATAATTATCTCAAAAAGGAATTGAATATGGATAATGGTAAACCGAATAGAAATAAAATTAGAATTGACGGCAAGAATGGAGCTATGAACGAGAAGAATAATCTGAATGAGAACAAGAGTAATCCTGGAAATAAGAATGGCCTTGAATATATTGATGCGTGTTCGCAGGAAGAGGTAATCGGGATTATGCATCCGCTTGTTAAGGAATGGTTTTTTGGCAAGTTCAAGGATTTGAGCCTGACGCAGCTGTATGGAGTAAAGAGAATTTGGGATAGAAAGAACATTTTGATTAGTGCTCCTACTGGAGGGACCAAGACACTGACTGCTTTTCTGGCTATTCTTAATTACTTAGTCGGACTTGCAGTCAAAGATGAGCTGGAAAACAAGATTTATTGTGTTTATAGTTCTCCCTTGAAGGCGTTAAGTAATGATATTTTTGTGAATCTTGTTAAACCTCTTGAAGAGATTAAAGCGATTGCGGATTCTAGAGGAATAAAAATGCAAGAAATTAGAGTTGGTTTGAGAACTGGAGATACCACTGTTTATGAAAGAGCAAAGATGGCAAAGAAGGTTCCACATATTTTTGTTACAACTCCTGAAAGTTTGAGTATTACCTTGACTTCTCCAAAATTTGTTGAGAATCTTCGGGCTGTTGAATTTGTTATTGTGGATGAGATTCATGCAATGGCGAATAAACGAGGCGTGTATTTGAGTTTGAGTTTGGAGAGACTACACGAAGAGAGCTTAATTGAACCTGTAAGAATAGGATTATCTGCGACTGTTGCACCGATTGAAGAAATTGCGAGATTTCTTGTTGGATTTAATGATGGGAAAGATAGGGGTTGTTTGATTGCGCAAGTTCCTTTGGTAAAAAAAGTTGAAATTGATTTGATAACTCCTGCTGAAGATATTTTGGAGGCTGAGGATCCTGAAAATCAAAAAAGATTGTATAAGATTTTAGATGCATTAATTCAGGAAAATAGGACTACTTTGATATTCACTAACACACGGGCTGCTACTGAGAGGGTTGTGCATCATTTAGATTTACATTTTCCCGATAAATATGCTGATTTGATTGGAACGCATCATTCTTCAATGAGTAAAGAAAAGAGATTTGAGATAGAAGAAAAGTTGAGAAATGGAGAACTGCGGGTTGTTGTGTCTAGTACAAGCTTGGAGTTGGGAATTGACATTGGAAGTATTGATCTTGTTGTTTTACTTAGAAGTCCTAAAGGGGTTGCAAGGGCTCTGCAAAGGATTGGAAGAGCTGGACATATGCTGCATGCTAATCCAAAAGGAAAGTTTGTAGTTTTGGACAGGGATGACCTAGTTGAGTGCGGAGTATTGATGAAGGATATGATTGAGAAAAAGATTGATGATGTGAGTATTCCTAATAATTGCTTAGATGTTCTGGCTCAACAGATTTATGGGATGGCAATTTCTAAAATCTGGAATGCGGAAGATATGTTGAAGGCGATTAGAAGAAGTTATTGTTATCATAATCTTAGCAAGGAAGACTTTTATGATATTGTTTCTTATCTTGCGGGAGATTATGCCTTGGAACAGAGTTATGTTTATGCTAAAATATGGTATGATAAGGAGTCTGGGCAGATAGGTAAGAGGGGTAAGATGGCTAGGGTAATTTATATGACTAATATTGGAACTATTCCTGAAGAGGGTTTTATTAGTGTTGAACTTATTGCTCCTGCAGAAAAAAAAGGGTCAGGTATTGGGAAGATTGATGAGGGTTTTCTTGAAAGATTAAAGAAGGGAGATATTTTTGTTTTGGGAGGAAAGAAATATCAATTTATGTATACTAGAGGGATGAAAGCTTATGTTAGGGGTGATGTTTCTCGTTCGCCAACTGTTCCTAGTTGGTTTTCTGAAATGTTGCCTTTGGGCTTTGATGTTGCGTTGGATATTGCTAGGTTTAGAGGATTGGTAAAGGAAAGGATGAGAAATAAAGGAGATTGTGTAAATTTTATCAAAGATTATTTATATGTGGATTCGTTGGCTGCTGAAAATATTTATAGGTATTTCAAAGAACAGGGGCGGTTTTCTGAAATTCCGGATAATAGAACAATGGTTGTTGAGAAATTTAAGCAGGATAAGGAATATTTACTTTTTCATAGTATGTTTGGTAGGCGTGTCAATGACGCTTTGGCTAGAGCATATGCTTATGTAGCAGCTAAGTTACGAATGAGAGATGTTGAAATGGGGATTAACGATAATGGTTTTTACTTGGCTGGTGAAAGTTTGGATGAAACTAAAATATTGAAGGCTGTTTCTGCAGATAAACTTGAAGAAGTATTAAAGTTGGCCATTGAAAAGACGGATGTTTTAAAGAGGAGATTCAGGCATTGCGCTTCCAGGGGGCTGATGATTTTGCGTTCGTATAAAGGAAGGACAAAGAGCGTTGGAAAACAACAAGTGCATTCTCATTTCTTATTTCATGCGGTCAAAAAGATAAGTGAAGAGTTCCCTATATTACGAGAGGCACGCAGAGAGGTTCTTGAAGATGTTATGGATGTTAAGCGTGCTAAAAACATATTGAAAGAGATAGAGGATGGAAGAATGAAGGTAAAAGTTATTCATGTGCCTTTGGTTTCTCCCTTTGGATTAAATTTATTTGTACAGGGGCATGCTGATTTTATAAGAATCGAAGATAGGATTAAGTTTTTGAAGAGAATGCATGAATTGCAGATGAAGGTAATTGGGGAATAATTAACCGGAACTTACAGTTACTACCCCATATGCTGCGCTTGTTTCCTGTTCATTCAATATTTTATCTCCTTTTTTCATTATAACTTTTAAAATGCCCGAAGCTCCTTTTTTCTGAATGACAGCCACAGCAGGCCATCCTTCTACAGTATAAGTTGATGGAACAGAACCATCGATACTACGGGAGTTTCCTCCTCCACCTATATTGCCTGAAAACTCGATTCCTTCCGTTCCCAATATTTCAATGGTATAAGTATTGGGAGGTGAGGGAGGATTGATATTCTCATTAGAATTCAAAGATTGAACTTTAGAATCTTTGGGAGATAGAGCATTGCTTATCATCCCAGCGAGTATAAGAAAAACAAAAATTATCAGGAAGGTCCCTAATATCTTATGCCTTTGAAACCAATTCTTTTTTTGAGGATTTGCAGCCATGTAATATATTGTATATTACCATATTTAAATGTTAGTAAAAGTAAGATACTAAATGACTAAACAACAGGAAATAATTCAAAGGTCCGTTAAACAACTAAATACTTATGGTAATGGGATCGGTGTTTTGGTTACAAGAGAGGCAAAGTCTATCGGCTTAAAAAGTGGAAGCAAGGTTCAGGTTAGTTCTGTTAGGCTTGATAATAAGGAATTTATAATAATTGAGAAATTTCCCCTAAAGGAAGAAGCAATTTATTAATCAAAAACCTTAATTACCTTGGTTTTTCTTTTTTAGTATGAAAATAAATTACATTGGTAAATGTTTGTTGATTGAAAATGCTGGGAAAAGAATTCTTGTAATTGGGGATTTGCATCTTGGGTATGGTGAGAGTTTAAGGGAGTCTGGAGTATTTATGCCAGGAGATTTGTATTCTGATATTGTTAAAGAAATGGATAATGTATTTGGTGTCGTTGAAAAAGTTGATGAAGTAGTTTTGCTCGGGGATTTAAAGCATGAATTTGGAAAGATAATGAGAAGTGAATGGAAGGAGGTAAGTGATTTTCTCGATTATTTGAATGAGAAGTTAAATGGGGACGGGAAAGAGAATGTAAAGATGAGTAGAAAGATTATTATTGTTAAGGGCAATCACGATGTTATTACTGGGATTGTTACTGCTAAGAAAGGCATTGAGGTTGTAGATTACTACATTATGGATGGGGTCGCTTTTGTCCACGGAGATAAAGATTTTGCAGAAATTTATGATAAAAAAGTTAAATATTGGATAATGGGACATGGGCATCCTGCGGTTAGGATTTCAGATGGTGTTAAAGAAGAGAAATATAAGTGTTTTCTTGTTGGGAAATGGAAAGGGAAGGAGATTGTAGTTGTGCCTAGTTTCTTTTCTGTTAACGAAGGAAGTGACCCTAGAGATTTTGATCTTGGATTAGCTTGGAATTTTGATTTATCTAAATTTAATGTTGTAGTTGTGGGTGAAGAGAAATTAAGTGTGTTGGATTTTGGAAAACTTGGGAAAATAAAATAATCAATCAGTGGACTTTGGTGAATCGATTCTTGGAATTCTTACATGAGATGGAAGATTTAGCTCTTCTTGCAATTGTAAGGCCTTTGGAGCACATCTTTTGAGGATTAAATTATAAAGAGGCAAATTAATATTTTCAGGAAGTGTTTTCTTTTTCCAAGATTTTAGTACGTCTTTTGATTCATCTTTTGTTAAAGATAAAATAAGATTGCCTTCAAAAAGGATTTGGGCTATTTTGTCTTCTTTTTTGTCTGCATTGTCGTAATCTAGTGTGTGTTTAAAGGTAAGTTTCATTGCTTCTGAATCTTTTAAGAGTTCTAGCTTTTCTTTTTCTAAATCTGTGAATTCTATTCCTGCGTTGACATTCATCTTACTAGACTTCTGAGACTTGTATCCGGAAATCTTTGTAAAATTAAAACCTACTATTTGCATATTTCTCTTTGTTGTACGGGGTTTTTAAACATTATTGTTAAATAATGTCTTCTTCAGAAACGACTACAAAATCACCTATTGCAATTATTGTGTTGTAAGGAATAACTATTTCCTTGCTAGGATTCATTTCTAAATTAAGATTCTTTGCGTATGGTGTGTGATCTTTCAATAAAATTTGTATTAATTCTCCGGTTCTCGTTTCGAAAGTTACATCTTTGACTGTACCTAGTCTCTTACCCTCTTTTGTTACCACAAGACGACCAATTACCTCTTTTAAAGGCTTCTTATCTATACCCATGTGTTGAATAAATGAGGTATCTATTTAAATATTATGATAATGAAAAGGCTCTAATAATAGAAAGGGATTATTGGATTATTGTTTTGTTTGTGGACTGATTTTGTTAAAGTTCTGTTAATATTGTATGGGGGAGACCCCTTGGTTTCGTATAGAGATATTAAAAAGGTTTAAATAGCGACGAGGAATTCTTCTTTCTTTAATTTCCCTTTATAAATATTATTATATTATATTATATATATTATATTAGTTATTATATATTATGCTATATCTTTTGTATTTTTTAGAGAGAAGACAGATATTAGATAAAAGAGTTAGTTATTAGTTAGGTTCTTTATTATTATACCTTATACCTCTTATCTATCACATCTATTTTATTTTTTCCTCTTATCACATCTATTTTATCTTTATTATTTCTTCATTTTCTCTATTCATTCTCATAAGAGGTTTGTTTTTGCTTTTTATTGAATGTTCGCCTTAATGAAGGATTCTTTTTTTGTCTTTTTTCTTCTCCATAGGAAGTAGGGGTGGGGGTGTGACAAAGGGATTTAGGATGTTTTCCATCGATATTTTTTTATTTGGAGTGGAAATAGAGGTTGAGATATAGATAAGTTTATAATATACTTAGACGATGTTTGGTTCGGAGAAGAGGATGACACAAAAACTAGACAAAATCTTTGATTCTTTCATAGGAAATAATTTGTTTAAGGATAAGAGTGTTTTACAAGTTAATTACAATCCCGAAAATATCCCTCACAGGGATGAACAAATTGCTGCAGTGGCTTCTATTCTTGCTCCTGCTTTAAGAGGAGATAGAATAAGTAATTTATTCGTATATGGAAAAACAGGCACCGGAAAGACGCTTAGCGTTCAACACGTCGCGAATGAGATAAAGAAAAGGGTAAATGATTCAGGACAGGATTTTTTGAAGGTTGTTTATGTTAATTGTAAACTTAGGAAGGTTGCAGATACAGAATATCGAATCTTGGCAGAAATAATTAATAATTTGGGAGGGAGTGTGCCCATAACAGGATTGCCTACCGATGCAGTTTATAATAAATTTGTTGAGCTTATTGATGATAAGAAAGGAATGGTTCTTTTAATTCTAGATGAAATTGACCAAGCAGTTAAAAAAATAAGTGATGGATTTCTTTATACTTTAACAAGGCTTAATTCCGAACTGAAAAATGCGCAAATTGGAATTATTGGGATAAGTAATAGTTTAACGTTTATGGATAATTTGGATCCTAGGGTAAGAAGTAGTTTGGGAGAAGAAGAACTTGTATTTGCACCCTATAATGCCTTACAATTGCAAGAAATATTGAGGCAGAGAGCAGAGCAAGCATTTGTTTCAGGAGTTTTAGTTGAAGGAGTTATTTCAAAATGTGCTGCCTATGCCGCAAGAGAACATGGAGACGCACGAAGGGCATTAGATTTACTAAGAGTAGCAGGAGAGCTTGCAGAGAGGCAAGGAAGTAAAAAAGTCGGACTTGAACAGATAGATGAAGCAAATAAAAAAATTGAAAAAGACAAGATGTTGAGTATAATAGAAAATGAGCCTAAACAATTTCAGCTAGTTTTGTTGTCAATAATGAACCTTTCGGAAGACAAAAGGTTTGATAAAATTTTTACAGGGAATATTTATAATCGGTATCAGGAAATCTGTGAGAAAACAAAAAATGAAATTTTAACTCAGAGAAGAATTTCAGATATTATTGCTGAATTTGATATGTTGGGTTTAATTAACGCGGACGTTATTAGCAAGGGAAGGCAGGGAAGAACAAGAATAATCAAATTAATGTTACCCGAGAATTTAAGAGGAAAAGCGAGAGAGATTTTACATTCAAGCCTTAACATTTAATATTTACCAAGAAAATGAAAGAAGAAATGTTAAAGTTAGTTAGAGAAAGGGGGCTTTTGTTGGAGAAGGGGCTCTTTGAGATTTTGGATAGTTTTGATAGCTTAGATATAGCTGAAGAATTTTTAGAAAGTTTAGAAAAGGCGTCTGGAAATAAAATCATAACTATCTCTAATTTGTCTAAGAATCTTCAATTTGTCAAAGAACGAGTTGAGGACCTTCCTGGAGAAACTAAGAGGGCAGTTGAAAGATTATTTGTAAATATTGGATTGAGTTTAGAAATAAAAAGAGAGATAGAGGTAAAAAACAAGGAAGAGAGAAAAGTAAATTATAAAATATTTTATTCTGATGATAACGGAGGAAGAAAGATTGAAGTTAAAGATTTCGTAGGGCATTTTAGAGCCAGATATCACGAGCTTCAGAGAATTTTGATGCAAAGGCCAGACTTGACTAATTTAATTTCTATAAATAAACTTGGAATGAATAGACAAAGTTTGAATCTTATCGGAATTGTTAGTGAAAAGAGAATTACAAAGAATAAAAATTTGATTATTAAATTTGAGGATTTAACCGGAGAGATAAGCGCACTAGTAAAACCAGATAGCGAGTGTTTTCAGAAGGCACAGGAGTTACAATTAGATGATGTTGTTGCTATAAAAGCTTCAGGAAATAAGGACTTAATTTTTATTTATGATATTTTTTGGCCCGATTCTTTTTTAACAGAAAAAACAAAATTTGATGAAGAAATCTGTATTGCTTTTGTTTCAGATGTTCATGCAGGTAGTAAGAAACATCTGGGAAAAGAGTTTCAGAAATTTATTGACTGGCTTAAGAGTGATAATGAACTCGCTAAGAAAATAGATTATATCTTTTTTGTTGGAGATAATATCGATGGGGTTGGTGTTTTTCCAGGACAGGAGAAAGTTTTAGATTTAAAGAGTACAAAAGAACAATACCAGCTTTTGGCAAGTTACTTGACACAAATTCCAGAAAAAATTACTATGTTTATGTGTCCGGGACAACACGATGCGGTAAGAGTTCCAGAACCACAGCCGATTATAGGAAAAGACTATGGTTCAGTGTTACATGAGATAGATAATTTGATTTTAGTTTCAAACCCCTCAATGATAAAATTAATCGAGGGTAATAAGGAGTTTAAAGTTTTTATGTACCATGGAGCAAGCATACACAGCTTAATCAATGAAATTGAGGAGCTAAGGCTTATGAAAGCGCATAATTGTCCTGCAAAGGCTGTAAAGCATATGTTAAAGAGAAGACATCTTGCGCCGACACATTCTTCAGTTGTTTATGTTCCAAACGGAGAGTACGATCCCCTTGTAATCAAAGAAGTTCCAGATGTCTTTTGCACAGGAGAAGTCCACAGATTAGATATTGATAATTACAATGGTGTTCTTATAATAACGGGCAGTTGTTGGCAATCTCAGACAGATTTTGAGGAAAAGGTGGGAAATATTCCAGACCCTTGTAAGGTTCCAGTTTTAAATTTGAAAACGCGCGAGCTAAAGATACTGGATTTTGGAGAGAAAGAATGAAAATAAAAGACTATTTTGATTTAATTGGAAAAAGAGTTGATGAACATTATGAAGTTGCGAGAGTAGCTAAGGAAATGGGTTTAGATCCTGTTTCGAAAGTTGAAGTTCCCTTGGCTATTTCATTAGCTGAGAAATCTGTAGGATTAATTTCTGTTTTATATCCACAATTAGAAGATAAGAGAATTATTAATCGAATATTGGAGTTAGAAAAAGAATATGGGCAGTTGAATATCTCTGTGGCCTTACAGATTGCGGAAGATATTGCAAGGGAAAAATTTTGTAAATTTGAAAACTTATTGCAGGCAATTGAAGCAGGAATAAGAGTTGGTTTTGCATATGTTACTCTTGGAGTTGTTTCTTCTCCATTGGAAGGATTTACCGATTTGAAGTTAGGCAAGACTAAAGATGGAAAAGAATTTTTTAAGGCTTATTTTTCTGGGCCAATAAGAAGTGCGGGGACGACTGCTGGATGTGTCGTGCTTATGATTATAGATTATCTTAGAGAATCTTTTGGCTATGCAAAATATGATCCTAGTGAAGATGAAATAAGAAGGTATGTTACTGAAAATTACGATTACCACGAAAGAGTCAACAATCTTCAATATTTACCAACAGAGGAAGAGATAGTTTTTCTTGCTAAAAACCTTCCTATACAGATTACAGGTGAGCCTACTGAACAAAGAGAAGTTTCGAATTATAAGGATTTAGAGAGAATAGATACTAATTTTATTCGAGGAGGAATGTGTTTGATTTTTTCTGAAGGTTTGGCGCAAAAGGCACAGAAGGGATGGAGACTTTTGAAAGGGGCTAAAGAAAAAGGGTTTAAGACAAGCGGATGGGATTTTCTTGAGGACTATATTGAGATACATAACAAAAGACAAGTTAAGGGAGGAGATAGTTCTCCAACATATATTAAGGATTTGGTTGCAGGCAGACCTGTTTTTGGGCATCCAGGAAGCCCAGGAGGATTTAGGTTTAGATATGGGAGAGGAAGAACTGGCGGATTCTCTGCGGCTTCTGTTCATCCGGCCACGATGGCAATTACAGATGATTTTATTTCCTTTGGAACCCAGCTTAAAATAGAAAAACCTACAAAAGGATGTGCAGTTTCTTCTTGTCAAGATATAGATGGGCCTATTGTTAAATTGAAAAATGGAAGCGTGAGGAAAGTTAATAGTTATGAAGAAGGGAAAAAATTGTATAAAGAGATTAAGGAAATAATTTTTCTTGGGGATTTGCTTATGCCATTTGGAGATGTTTTGAACAGAAATTATGATCTTATTAAGCCGGGATATGTTGAGGAATGGTGGAATTTGGATTTGAAAAAGGCAGGAGGAAGTGTTGAAGATTTTAGAAATGTGAATTTTAAGGAAGCTAAGGAATTTTCAGAGGAATATTCAATACCTCTACACCCTAGTTTTATTTTTTATTGGAATCAAATAAACTATAAAGGATTTTTAGATTTGATTGATTGGGTAGCAAGAGGCGAAATTAAAGAAGATAGTATTATTCTTCCATATTCTTCTAGTGATAGAGAAAGATTTGCCAAGGGCAAGAGAGCTTTGGAATTAATAGGGTGTGAACATGAAGTTACTTTAGAAAATGTAGTGTTGAAAGGAGAAACGTCTAAAGGATTTCTTTCAAATCTTGGACTTAGAGAAGGAGAATTAGAAAGACAGATAGACGAACTTATAAAAAAGATCTCTAAAGACGGAAATGTTTTGGAAGTAATTAATACATTGTCACAGTTCAAAATTAAGGATAAGTCTGGAACATTCATCGGTTCAAGAATGGGCAGACCCGAAAAAGCTAAACTTAGGAAACTTACTGGAAGTCCGCATGTTTTATTCCCGGTAGGTGTAGAAGGAGGAAGGCTTAGGAGTGTACAAGCAGCCGTTGAAATAGGTACAGTCAAATCTGAATTTCCTAATTATTATTGTGACTCTTGCAAAAACGATACCATCTATTCTAAATGTGAAAATTGTGGACAAGTTTGTAGGAAAACAAGTTATTGCTATGTATGTGATAAAACCTCTGCAGATAAATGTACTGAACATGATAACGGAAGAGATTTCAAAGAGAAAAGGATAGACATGAGACATTATTTTGAAATTGCGAAGAAACTTACAGGGTCTAGAATTGAAGAGCTTCCTGTTGCAATTAAAGGCGTTAGGGGAACTACAAGTGGAGGGCATAGTTGTGAGAATCTTGCAAAGGGTTTGTTAAGGGCAAAATATGACCTGCATGTGAATAAGGATGGAACTATAAGATATGATATGACTGAAATGCCTCTAACTCATTTCAAGCCCGTGGAAATAGGGACAAGCATTGAGAAACTGAAGGAGTTAGGTTATGAAAAAGATATTTTCGGCAAGGATTTGGAAAACGGAGCACAGATTATTGAAATTTTTCCACACGATATTGTGCTTCCTGCATGTTTAGAATCTCCTGATGAAAGAGCAGATGATGTTTTCCTTAATGTTAGTAAATTTATTGATGACGAGCTCGAGAAGTTTTATGGCTTGCCGAGATATTTCAATGTTAATAAGAAAGAAGATTTAATTGGCAGTATGTTTGCCTGCATTGCACCTCATATTTGTACTGCTACTGTTGGAAGACTTATCGGTTTTTCAAAGACACAAAGTCTTTTAGCAAGCCCATTTATGCATGCAGCAATGAGGAGAGATTGTGATGGGGATGAAGCTGCAGCTATCTTATTAATGGATTTGCTCCTTAATTTCTCTAGAAAATTTTTGCCTTCACATAGGGGAGGTACACAGGATGCGCCATTAGTATTAAACTCAAAGATAAATGCGGGAGAAGTTGATGACCAAATATTAGACTTTGAATGTGAGGCTTATCCTTTAGAATTGTATGAGTTTGCAGAAGCAGGAAAACATTCTTCTGAAGTGAAAGTTGAAAATATAGGTTACAGATTAAAGAACGAGTTGGATCCATTTACTAATATTGGATTTACACATGGCTCTGAAGATATCAACAGCGGAGTTGTCAACTCTTCTTATAAGTCTCTTCCAACTATGGCTGAAAAAGTTGAAAATATGATGAATTTGTGTGAAAAGATAAGGGCTGTGGATACGACAGATGTTGCGAGACTGATTATAGAAAGACATTTTATCAGAGATACAAGAGGTAATTTTAGAAAGTTTTCTATGCAGGTTTTCAGATGTGTCGGATGTAATGAAAAATTTAGAAGACCTCCCCTATTGGGAAGATGCACTAAGTGTGGAGGAAAAATAATCTTTACTATCTCTGAAGGTAGTATCATAAAATATCTGCAAAAAGCTTTAGATTTGGCGAAAAACTATGGGGTAAGTGATTATTTAGTTGAATGTCTTGAATTGACTGAGAAGGATATTCAGAGTATGTTCGGGAAAGAAAAGGAGAAACAAGAAGGACTAGGAAAATGGGTTTAGACTAAATAAGAGATAATTGTTGGGATTAATAAAACGCCCATAAGGTTTATTCTTCTTGCTCCTGAAAGGATTGTGTAAATTCCGAGAGACGTTGCAACTACAAATGTTAAAAATCCGAGAAAGTTAGAGAGCAATAAGATCATGGCGGATAGGATTACCAGGATTGCTATGGAAAGATATTGATAATTTATCTTGCCAATATACTTGGAAAAGGTTTTTGAAATTTTAATTGCAATAAAGAAAGATAGAATCCCTGAAATTATTATTGCACAAGTTAAAATTATTAAATTCTGAATTGAAATTGTTCCAATTATTTCTTTTACTGCAAGTGCGGCGCCGGTTCTTGTTTTTCCTAAAGAAAAGAGGGTTATGAAACTCAAACCCGTCACAATTGTATTTATTGCTCCAAGAAGAACAAGGAATCCTTTCTGGCTTTGTTCAATAAACTCTGAGCCAATAATTGCCGCATGGCCGGAGCCAACACCCGGAAGGAATGAACAGAGGGGTGCGGAGATGATACTGCCCAATAGGCTTTTGAAATATTCTTTTTTAGTAATCTTTATCTCCCTTATTGGGGTTATTTCTTGATATGGAATTGAAGTTTTTTGTTTTATTGAAATGATTAATGCTGAAGAACCGAATAATCCCGTTAAAAGTGGGAATAGTGGTTGTTCTATTGGAAGATTGAATGATGCAAGTCCCAGAAAACCAGTCATAAGAAATATGGTTAGGGCGAGGATGAAATTATCTTCTCTAAAAATTAAGTAAACAGAAATAAAAATTAGAAGGTACGGAAATATTGTTTGAATTGCGGAGAAAAATGCTGGGACGATATAAATGAATATTGGAATGAATAAGAGAATTATTATAAGGGCTGAGGCGGAGCCGTACAACGTTAAGATTATTGCTTCATACGCTTTTCCTTGTTTCAACATCTGATGTCCTGGAAGAACGGAAAGAAAAGTATCTTCTTCAGGAGCGCCTAGGAAAATGGAAGGAATGAAATCTATGAATGTGTGAGTTGTAGCCATAGACACAACAAATATAACGAGTGCGATTGCTTGGACATTGGGAAAGGAAGGAATTAGGGATACAAGGATTAGGGCTATAAGATTTATGTGGATTCCAGGAGTTATGCCTGTGAAGGTGCCAGCTATGGTTCCGAGAATCAATGCCAGAATAATTTCTAGCAGCATTTATTTTTAAGAAATAGTTTTATTTATATTTTATTATTATTTGGGTGCGATTATTGCAGTACTATATGTTTTGATAATGTCCTTTGCAAGCGTTTTAACTTGCTCTAAAGTTACGGTTTTTATTTTTTCTTCCTGCTTATAGTATTCTTCTGCACTCCCGGTGCTTAATTCTGCGAACACTAGTTCGTTCATTACATTTACGCTTTCTTCTGAAGATACTTTTCTTAGCCCTATTAGTCTTTCTTTTGCTTCTTCTAAGTCTTTTTTAGTCATTTTGTCTACATTTTTGAATTCTTCAAGGATGAGTTCCTTTACTTCCTTTAATGCAGGTTTTGTGGTTCCGACATAGATTCCATAATAGGCATAATTTTTTTCTAATTCATAACTGCTTCGGATTGCATATGCAAGACCTCTTTTCTCTCTAATTTCTAGAAATAGACGCGAAGACATTCCGCTGGCTAGATAGGCGTCTAGAACCTCTAAGACGTAACGTTTAGGATCTGTTGCAAGAGGGGCGTGAACGGCTAACATGAAATGTGCTTGATCTAAACCAGACCTTTCTTCAATTGATTCTTTGTTAATCTTTTTTATTTCTATTTTATTAAGAGATTTATTTTCTGGCTTAAATTTGGATTCCAAATATTCACAGACTTTTTTTATATCTGCTGAACCAACAAGAGTGATTATGTAATTTTCAGAAGAATAATTTTTTTTAAAGTATTCAAATACAAAATCTCTCTTTAGTGAAGAAACTGTTTCTTTGGTTCCAATTACCCCCAGTCCAAAGGGTTTTCCATATAAGTTTTCAACAATCTTGTCGTAAATGTGTCTTTGAGGCATATCGTGATACATTTTTATTTCTTCTAAAATTACTTTTTTTTCTTTTTCAAACTTTTTTTCTTCGAATAATGGATTTTTTAACATATCTATTAAAATATCCAAGCCTGTGAAAAGATGCTCTGAAGGAAGCTTAAACCAGTAAGAAGTTATATCGTTAGAAGTGAATGCATTTAATATTCCTCCTCTTTTCTCTATCTCTCTTGAAATGTCTTCATGACTTCTTGTTTTAGTTCCTGTAAAAAGAAGGTGCTCTATAAAATGGGCTATTCCCTTTATTTTTTCTGATTCTGAAGATGCTCCAAACGAATTTGAAATGCTCAAGGAGATTATTGGAAGGTTTCTCTTTTCGAACAGGAGAGTAATTCCATTTTTTAGCTTATATTTTTGGAAATTCATTAATTCATGCAGAATAGGAGGATTAATAAAAGTTATGCTCTTTAGTAGGATATGAAAACGCAGAAAATTCCTCCGTTACAAATTATTGCATGGATAATAGGACTTATAGCCTTGGGCGTGATCATTTTTGGGATAATTAGAGCTTTACTAATGTAAAATGAAATTTAGCCAGAAATTAGACATTCTTTATCAAATGATTAATTTCTCAATATTTCTTTACTTCTCAATTACATTATTAAAACTTGGCTTTTTAGACGTTATTGGATTGTTAATTTCAGGAATAGGTTTATTAGGTTCTATTGTTGTAAGTATAATTGTAGCTGTAGAAAGGCTGAGGAGAAATTAAATGCCCGTAAATGCAGGATATGAATTTTTTGAAGTTGAAAAGAGCTACTTAGAAGCTGAAAATGTTGAAGACAAGATATACTGGCTTGAAGAGATGATTAGGAAGGCGCCTAAACACAAGTCAAGTGAGAATTTATTGGCTGGATTAAGATCAAGATTAAAGAAACTAAAGGAACAATCAGAAAAAATTAGGAAAGGCAAGGGTGGAAAGAAAGGAATAAGGAAAGAAGGGTATCAAGTTGTTTTAGTCGGAAAGACTAATTCTGGAAAAAGTGCCTTACTCGGGAAACTAACTAATGCAAAATCTTCCGTTTCAGAGCATATGTTTTCAACAAGATATTCTGAAATAGGAACAATGGATTATGAGGGCGTTAGGGCGCAAATAATAGATACGCCTGCAATAAAAAGCGAATATTATGATGTGGGTTTAGTAAATAACGCAGATTGTTTGCTTGTTGTTGTTGCCGGTTTGGCTGAACTGGATGAAGTTGGAGAATGGTTATCTAGGGCAAGAGGGGAAAGGATTATTGTAATAAATAAATTAGACTTATTAGACAACAATGAGAAAAGGAAACTGGGAGAGAGATGCAAGTCTAAACGGCTCAAGAATTTTGTTTTAGTTTCTTCAATAAATGGGGAAGGTATTGAGAAATTAAAGGAGATGATTTTTCATAAGATGAAGGTTATTAGGGTTTATACTAAGGAGCCAGGGAAGAAGGCTGCTAAGGACCCTATGGTTTTGAAGGAAGGAAGTCGTGTTAGGGATGTTGCTGAAAAGATATTAAAGGGTTTTTCTGCAAGAATTAAAGAAACTCGATTAACTGGGCCATCAGCAAAGTTTGCAAATCAGAAGGCTGGGTTGAATCATGTTTTGAAGGATAAAGATGTTATTGAATTTCATATGGATTGATTATCTTGCAATGAGAAGCTTTTCCATTTCTTGAATCATCTTCTTTTGCTTTGGTTGCGCGAAATGTTTTCTTGCAGGCTCGAGTAATTTTATTAATTCTTCGGATACGGCACTTTTTAAATCACTTGGGTGAAGTTTTCCAGATGAGAAATCAGATTCTAACATTTTAAACGATTTATAGGTTTTGTCTCCTCCAAATTTTTCAGGTCTTTTTACTTCTAATTTTGATTTTTCGGTTCTGAAGATAAGATATCTACACCAGTCAATAACAGGGTTGAATTCTATCTCTTTTTCAGGACAAAAGGCACCCATGATCTTGTTTTTTATTTCTTCTGGAGAATCGTGTATGAATATGGCCGTATTTGGTTTAGATTTACTCATTTTTAATGCAGACCATACTTCCTGAATTCTTTCTCTATCAACTGGCCACATTGGAGGTTTACCTAAACCTAAAATAAGATGATGATGCAGGGCTATTGGTTTAATTTTTTCTTTTTTCTTGTTTAGTAGCGGGGAAATTCTCATTTTGTTAGCAACTTCTCTTGCTATGACATGGGCTTTTCTTTGGTCAAGTCCAGAATGTGCAATGTTTAATTCTTGAAAGAAGATGTCTGCTACTTGCATTGGGGGGTAAAGGAGTTTTGCAAAGTCGACGGATTCTCCTTCCTGGCGCCCCATTATTGTAATTGATCTTTGCATACGTCCAAGTGTTGTATTTTTGCTAACATCTACCATTGTTGCCCAATAATCATCATTTTTGTGATATAAGTCAGAGCCAAGGATGAACTTTAGTTTTGAGGGATTCCCTCCAAGACATTTCATACTTGCAATCATTCCCTCTTTAAAGTAACCAACTGCAATCTTTTTGATAATTTCTCTGTCACCTCCCAGTTTGTCATTAATCCAAGAGTGCCAGTCAGCCAGAAATACTGAACAATCTACTCCTGCTTCAATAAGGTCTTTAACTTTTAACATTGACATTAAACCAGTTCCTAAATGAATCTTTCCAGAAATTTCGAATCCGATATAATGCTTAAGCTTTTCCTTGTTTTTAATTAATTCTTCAAGTTCTTTTCCCTCAATAACTTCTTCTAAGTTTCTCGTTATTAATTCATATCTTTCTTTGTCGTTCATTTTTAAGTTAAGGATAAAGGATTTAAATCTTTATTGTTTATAAATTCATGAGAAAAATTGCTTTTCTTGGGGCTCTTTTGGGAATTACACTTTTAGTGGGAATGATTAACTTTTTGCCTTCTAAAGAAGTTAATAATTATGGGGACATTAGTAATTTAGAGGAGAATCAGAAAGTAACGATTAATGGAGTTGTTATGCAGGAAAATCTCTATGGAAATCTTTTAATAATCAATGTTAATGGAATAAAATTAGTTTGTGAGGGATGTGAGAAAGGGTTTATGGATAAGAAAGTCTTTGTAAACGGAATCGTTATAGATTATGAAGAGGAGAAAGAAATCGAGGTTTTGAGAATTAATATTTTAAATTAATCAAATCGTATAGTTTTTCTGCCTTTTTCCCAATTAGTTTTTCTAAATCTTCCTTTGAAGCATTTGTTAAATCTTTTATTGTTTTATATTCTGTTAGAAGTTTCTTTGCAGTTGTTGGGCCGATTCCAGGAAAACCCTCAAGAATGAATTGTAATTGTTCTTTATCTGAAAGTTGAGATTTTGAAGCCCTTATTGAAAAATTTGGATTTTCTTTTTTTCTTGCTAAAACATATAGGTATTTTGCAGTGTCTTTTTCGTTTAATGTGAAAATAATCGGAACCCTGTATTCTAGGGCTATTGAGAGGAGGAAACCACGAAAAGCGTTTTCATGAATTGTTCCTGAATAAGGATCTTCGGATTCCAAGCCTTCTAAAATTATGAAATGTTTTGGATATTGCTTTATTTCTAATAACTGTGAGAAAATGCGTTTATTTATTATTGAGGATTTGAAGTCTGAAATTGTCTTTCTTTCTATGGCTGTATCTTTTATTATGTAATCTGCAACGGGTAATTGGGAGAATTGTATCTTAAATCCAAGTTTGATTAGTTCAGAGATGACTAAGGAGTTTCTCTCTCTGTTGTCTATTGTTATATTTAGCTCTTCTTTCTTTTCTTTTTTGTTTGAGAAGATGTTGAAGAATTTAGGCATTTTTATTATTTTTTAAGATATAGGATATGAATTCGACTATTAACACGACTGCCAGGGCTAAAATAATAACTGAATAGATTGTTGAATTATACTTAAGGGGTTCTTTTATTTCTGTGCCTACTAAAATTAGTTCATCAATGATTAAACCTATCGCGATTGCAGTAATTATCAGATTAATTTTAAATTCCCCTTTTTCGAAGAGCATTATTAAAGAAATAATTATGAGGAGTATAAGCCCATAGTAAAAGTGGTGTATTTCGAAGCCTTTAATTATTAAATTCGGGTCATAAACCGAGGCGATAAATCTAGCGATTAAGAGGGTTAATAACATGATGATTAGAAAGGAGGTAATCTGGTGTTTTAATTCAAATCTTTCTGTCTTTTTTGCTAAGTTCATGCAATCTGTTAGAACCCTTTGTTTTTATTTATTGCTTATATGAAATCTCTTAGGGTTTTAGGTTTATTTTTCAAATCTAATTTTACTTTGTCTATTACTCTGTGCATTTTTTTCTCTCTTGCTGTAGAAGCGTAATGGTTAATTTCATCTCGTGTGTTTTGAGTTATAAGAATAGCTAATTTTCCCTTGGCTAAACGAGCCGTTCTTCCGGCTCTCTGGATTTTTCTTATCTCACTTGGGATTGGTTCGTAGAAGTAAACTGCTGAGACCTCAGGGATGTCTAAACCTTCTTCTCCGATTGAGGTTGCTATTAAGATGTTTACTTTATTTTCTCTAAAATCTTGGATGATTTGTTTTTGTTCTTTCTGTGAGAGTCCTGTTGAACCGGATGAATTGCTCTTTTTTGCCTGCCCGACGAACATTTTTGGTTTTGCCAGTTTTATTTTTGCCAGATTTTTTAAGATTACCGATGCCGTGTCTCTAAATTGTGTAAAAATTATTATTTTTGCTTTTTTTGATTCTTGAAATTCAGATTCTATTAATGTACTTAATTCTTCTATTTTGGGATGTTCGGTTCCTTTTTCTAAAAGTTGGGTTAAAGAGAGAAATGCCGCCATAAACTCTGGGCTGTTAACAAGTGTTTGCACGCCTCTGCTTTTTTTCTCTTCTGCTTGTTTTTTTAATCTAAGGAGGTAATCATTTAATCCTGAAAGAGTTTGAGTCTCTAACAATTCTAGGGCATGAGAGATTTTTATCGCCTGCGCAGTTAATGACATGCCATACATTGCGTTTCCATTTTTTTGTGATGCCTGTGCAGCCAAACGAGATTGAAGTTTCAATAGAATAATTTTGTTTACTGGGCCGAATAATAGTGATCTTTCTCTAAGTTGGTTTACTTTGTTATCGAAGATTTTTTTTAATAAAACTTGGATTTCTATGAATTCTTTTGGAAATGGTACTAAATGTTTTTGAAAATCTAGTTCTTGCATATAAGGCTTAACATCTTCAGAATCTCGAGTTCTTGACTCTATTTTTTCTATGTTAAGATTCAGGCAAATTTGCTTTACTTTTTCTGAATCTGAACCAGGAGAAGCAGTTAATCCAAGAATTAGAGGATGAACTGATTGTGACTTATAACTACTCGCGACTTTTGTATAATCATAATTTTTTAGGCATCTGTGTGCTTCATCTATTACTAGTAATGATACTTGTCTTAGGTCGTATAGGTAGTTGCCAATATCATTTGCTATACACTGAGGTGTGGAAAAAATTATGTCTGCAGTGTCCCAGAGTTTTTTTCTTTGCTTTGCAGGAATTTCACCTGTGAATAGTTCGAGAGATGCAAATAATTCATGAAGATTTTTTTTGAATGTTTCATAATGTTGCTCTATTAGGGGTTTAGTCGGGGCAAGAATTAGGACTTTTTCTCCAGGGTGTTTTTTTTGCCTTTCTATTGCAAGCATTAATGCTATTAGTGTTTTCCCTACTCCGGTTGGTAAGACTACAAGGGTGTTATTGTTTTTGGCAGTTTCAAAGATTGAATTTTGATAATCTCTTGGTTCAAAGGAAGCCATGTTTAAGAAATAATGTTAGGGGATTTAAGGTTTTGGTTAGTAAATTCCTGTAAATATTGCGTATGCCGCGAAGAGTAATGTGATTAATGTGAGGATTGTCCAGAGGACCCTAGAACCGAAGTATATCTGAGTGCCATCAAACTTTGAAACTGGAATCATATTCCAGAATGCATAAAATGCAGCCATTCTTGCAAGTGTTTCGGGGCCAGTCCAATAAGTGATAAATGCAAGTAAAAGAGTTATTACTATTCCTCCAGCGCCAACCAATGCAGTATGGAAGTCTGTCATTTCAGTATAAGAATAGTGTCCAAATCTTTTTGCTGCACGTCTTTTCAATGCAGAGGTGTCATAAGTTAAAATGGCCATGACTTTTATATATCCTAGAGAAAATGCAGAAAATACAAGAGGAAGGATTGCTCCAGAAGGAATTTCTTTCTTTAGATGCCAGTCTGGTTTGAATCCATAACGTGACCAAGATAATATGCTATGCTCTACAGATGCATCCAGAAAGCTAGCCGCTACTTTTTTCCCTAAAACGTTAGTAATTATTATTATAGATGCAAAAATGATTGCAGTGCCAAGGTAATAGAAGTTAGTCTGGATTAATTCGGTGAAGCTTATTACGATTGATAAGATGATTATTGCAATAATGACGTGGATAATCTCTTTTTCATTCATACTTTATGGAGCAAGAAGAGGGTTATAAAGATTTTGTAACGAGGAGAATGTATATTTCAGGTTATCGTAAAGTATAAATACTGCTTCAAGCATTTTTCAGTATGTTGAGAATAAAAAAATTAAGTGATGTTCTTGGAAAGAATGTTTATACTTCTGATGGAGACTATTTTGGACAGATAGAAGAGGTTAATTTAGTTGATAATAAGATTGATGGTTGGAGAATAAAGGTGGGTTCTGGCTTTATGAATCTTCTGGGGGGAGCGAGAGGGGTGATAATACCGCAGCAGTTTGTGAAGGCTATTGGCGACATTTTTATTGTCAATAAGTCTTCCTTGCCACTGAGGGAAGAGTCAATGGAAATGAATGCTTCTGAAGAAGTTGACTTGAATTAAGTAAGATTTAAATAGAATGAGGTTTTTTTGAATACATGGCTACGATATTACAGAATACTTTTTTTAGCGAGTTAGTTTTACCTTTTCTTCTTGTCTTTGTGATAATGTTTGCAATTCTTCAGAAAGCAAAAATCTTTGGAGAGGGTAAGAAACAGATTGATGCACTCGTTGCGCTTGTTATAGGGCTTATATTCATCGCATTTACAAATGCTGTAGGAATTGTAACAAGTCTGATTCCTTTTCTGGCGGTTGGCGCTGTAATTATTCTTGTTTTTATGATTCTATATGGGATGGTTTTCAAGGAAGGAGAATTTGAAATGAGCAAGGGACTTAAGATAGGTTTTGGAATTGTTATTGGTATTGCTCTTATAATTGCAGTGATGATGTCTACAGGAATATGGGATTATGTTCTTGAGAACTGGGTATATGGAGGAGAGAGTGATTTGTTTATGAATGCCGTCTTCATCGTGATTATTGCAGTCGCTGTTGCTGCTGTTGTTTGGGGCAGTGGAAGCGGTGAGAAGAAAAAGAAGGAGTAATTAGAAACATATTTAAATAAGTTTTAGTTGCTCCAGTTATGGTGTTATCATTACCGATTTGGTTTATGCAGACGTTTAGATTCGAAGACCTTCTTTTCTCACTTGAGAATATAGGGTTGTTTCAATTTATATTGCCATTCTTGTTAATTTTTGCAGTTATTTTTGGTGTTTTGTCTTGGACAAATATGTTCGGAGGTAATAAAGGAGTTCATGTCATCATTGCAGTAGTTATTGGTTTATTAGCAATTAGATGGTCAGTGTATACGGATTTTCTTAATATTATTTCACCAAAGCTTGGAGTGGGTTTAGTAATAATTTTGGTACTTGTTTTACTGATGGGACTTTTCATACCAGCCGATTCGCAGGCTATAATGGGCTGGGTAATGATGGCTGTAGGAGTTGTTATTGCAATAGTTATATTTGCCCAGACTTACTCTGATTTTGGTTATGGAGGGTATGTAACAAGTGATTTGATTGGATGGGTTGTGATTACTGCATTATTGATTGGAGTTCTTGTAGTTATAGTCCTTGGAAATAATTCTAGTAAACCTTCTACGAGCAAGAAACTTGGAAGATTATGGGATAGCATCGTAGAGGGAAAGTAGGAGTTTAAATGCCAGCTGATGCCTCTCTAATCGCTTATTTTGCCCCGGTATGGGCATTTCTCGCAGTGTTTGTTATAATGTTTGCTTTACTTGCAAAGACTGAACTTCTTGGAGAAAGCAAATGGCTTAATTTATTTGTCAGTTTTGTTATTGCCTCAATATTTATTTCTGCAGCTAGTGTTCAACAATATGTTTTGACAATTGTACCTTGGATGGCTGTTTTAGTAATAAGTCTCTTTTTCATTTTGGTATTAATTGGATTTATTGGGAAAGGAGAATGGATGCATGAAAAAATTGGAATTGTTGTTGTAATTACAGCAGTTGTTATTTTTATTGTTTCGGGAGTTAAGGTGTTTTATACAGTTATAAGTCCTTATTTTCCTGGGAGTGCGGATTATGGATTTGGGGCCAGTGCTAATGGTCTTGTATTTAGCGATTGGTTTTTTTCTGGGCCGGTTTTAGGAGCAATATTTTTGCTTGCTTTATCAGGAATAATAAGTTGGGTTTTAGTTAAGGCAAAGTAAAATTATTCTTTCTTATTATGTTTTTTGTGAGGGTGATGTGCTGGATGAGTTGAATGATGAACTGTACTTTTTGAAATTTCTGGAAAGACCTTGCTTAGTGATTTTTGGGTTTCTATCAGTTCTGCTTTTATGTCTTGAACATCTGTAATATAATCTCCCACTTTTCTAAGGACTGATGACTGAAGAATGTCTATTGTTTTTTCTATTCTCTTAAGTCTTTCTTCCATATAATCTATTTTTGAACCAAGAACATTTTTTAATTCCATTGTTTTTTCGAGAGACTTTCTTAGGGGAGATAGTTTTTCGGATAATACTTGTTCGGATATTTCAGTTATCAAATCCGGACTCGGACCTGAGGAGTATGACTGATAGGGCTGATATTCTTCATAACCCTGAGGAGCTTGGGGAGCAGATTCTTTCGGGTATTGTGGACTATATTCTTGTATTCCTTGTGGTTGGGGTGCTTGAGGAATATATTCTTGGTTTTGTTGCATTTCACCACCATTATCTTCTGCCTCAGGTGGGAGAATTGATTTTACCATGCCTCCAGACTCATATCTTCTTTGATTTTCTTCTTGAGATACGGGAAACTCTGCTTCTTGCTCTACTGCTCCCTTCATTTCATTTTGAGACATTGCTTCATCTACCTCTTTATTTGAAAATCCTTTTGCCTTTAAATTATCTCTCATTTGATCTTTTACAAGGCCTTGGGACTGCATCTGTCTTATTTCATCGAATATTGTCATTTTACCTCTATTATATATGCGGTTTGAACATATCAAACTGTCTTTGCAAAATCATCAGCTCTTCTTTTCTTGCAAGCTGGGAAGATTTTTCTGACAATCTTTGTATGAATTCTTTCATTCTTAAGTTTTCTTCTTTTAGTATAAAGAGCTCTTTTTTCATTTCTTGTATTTCATTAAATGTTTTAGCTCTTTCTTCTACTAAATTCTGGCCTATAAGCAAAACTCTATCTTTCAGAAGCCTTTGTTTTTCTTCTAAATCTTTTAATCTGGTTCCTGATTCAATTACTGGAGCTTCAGGGTTTTGATATATTTCGGGCATATTTAATATAACAAAGACTAGTTTAAAATTGTTTTGTATTTATCCCTATAGAAATGTATTTAATTCTAATATGTATCTGATAATTATGGTATTAAGAAGAGAGGCAGCACTTTACGAGGTAGATATTGAAAGAAGAGAGGGAGAAGACATTATGTATATTAATTATCTTGGTGCAGACTTTGTGCCTTCAATTGCAGACTCTTCCGATGTCATGGCAAAAGTTGTTGGTTCATTGATAGAAAATCCAGAAGTATCAAGGGTTATTCTTTCACAACAAAGAAATTATAATTACCCTTTTGCACAAGTAAAACTTCTTGCAGAAATTGCAAGACTTTATAATTATTTAATCAAGCAAGATAACCTTTTATCACCTGAAAAATTAACCTTAATTGTTGGACAAGATATTGCTGCAGTTCATGGAGAACTCAATTATTTATTGAATCTTTTAAGGCAGGATCCAGTGGGCTGTTATCTTGAATTAAAATCTAGAATTAATAAATATCAGAGAAAGAATGACCTGCCAAAGTCCAGTTTAAGAAATTATGTTCTGCTTTTGGAAAGATTTTTTGACCTTGTAGGAAATTTACATTTAGTTTCAGAGCTTAAGGATATTATAGATAGTTATGTAGTTGGAGACAGGAGCGTTTATGTAGGAATATTCAGGCCAGATGTTATGCCTAATTTTACATTTACTCGATTAATTGCACAGATTCCTGAAGGCTCGAAACTGATAGACCAATATACAATAGATAACGAATATGAGTCTATAACGGTTACAATTTTAGAAATGGAAAATGATTCAAAGTTTCTTTATCATATCATGCCTCCAGAATATAGTCTAAATGAAGAGCACCATATCTTACTCAATCTTGCGAAAAATGTTTTAATTGAACATCAACCTAAAGCTGAAGAGTTTACTGACCCTGATAGGACAAGGACTATTTTTTTCAATGTTGCAAGAGATTTGTTGAACGAACTTGCACAGAGCAAAAACATTTCTTTAAGTTATAGGGAATTGAACGGACTTGCAAATATTTTAGTAAGGCAGACAGTTGGTTTTGGACTGATTGAAGTTTTACTTATGGATTCTAATTTACAGGATGTTTATTTAAATTCTCCAATTGCACAGAATCCTATCTTTATTAGACATTCAAAATATGAAGAATGTGTCACCAATATTATTCCTAGTTTTGAAGATGCGGATTCGTGGGCTGCGAAGCTAAGGTTACAAAGTGGGAGGCCATTGGATGAGGCAAATCCTATTCTTGATACAGATTTAACCTTTGGAAAAATAAGGGCAAGAGTTGCTGCGATTCAGAAGCCTTTATCTCCTTACGGGCTTGCATATGCATTGAGAAGACATAGAGATGAGCCATGGACACTTCCTCTTTTCATTGATAATAAGATGATTAATAGTTTTACTGCAGGACTCCTTAGTTTTTTGATTGATGGAAATAGAACTTTATTGATTGCAGGTACAAGAAGTAGTGGAAAGACCTCCTTTCTTGGGAGTTTAATGCTTGAGATAATGCCCAAGGTTAGAACTATTGTATTAGAAGATACATTAGAATTGCCAGTTGATGCTTTGAGAAAGATAAAGTATAATATTCAGAGAATGAAGGTAAGGAGCGCGTTGCTCGAGACAACTACTGAGGTTGATGCTTCTGAAGGAATAAGGTCAAGTTTAAGATTAGGTGATTCTGCTTTGATAATTGGAGAAGTAAGAAGCGAAGAGGCGAAGGCGTTATATGAAGCAATGAGAGTTGGAGCATTGGCCAATGTTGTTGCAGGAACAATTCATGGAGCTTCACCTTACGGAGTGTTTGACAGACTTGTTAATGATTTGAAAGTTCCTGTTACAAGTTTCAAGGCGACTGATTTGGTTTTAGTTGCTAACCCTATCAAAACTGCAGATGGATTACATAGCAAGAAGAGGGTTGTCCAACTTACTGAGGTGAGAAAAAATTGGACTAAGGATCCATTAGAAGAAAAAGGATTTGTTGATTTGCTTAAATATAACGTTGAAAAGGATGAATTGGAGCCAACAGATGAAATAATAAATGGAGAATCTGAAATTATCAAAAGTGTTGCAGGTAGTGTAAAGGGTTGGGCCGGAAATTGGGATGCTGTCTATGAGAATATTATTTTGAGGGGAAGAATAAAACAAGAGATAGTAAATCTTGCAAAGAAATCTGGGAAGCCAATTATTTTGGAAGCCAGTTTTAATGTATTATCAAATGAAGTCTTTCACAGGATAAGTGATAAGATAAGGCAAGAAGTTGGGTTGCCTGTGAGCGACAGAGTATTTCCCGAATGGAAAGAGTGGGCTATGAAAAGAGCGAGAGAAATTTAGACTCTTATTTTTCCAATTCTGTCCATTTCTTTTGTCAATAGTTTTTGAGTTTCTTCTTCTGAAGCGCTATGACCTGCAATTGTGAAGAAAAGTTTTGAGTTGTGAAGTTTTTTATGAAGTTTGTATGCGGATAAAGGACGACAAACACAATCATAACGGCCATGAATTATAGAAGTTGGAATGTGTGAGATTCGGTGTAAGTTATTCATTATGTAATCTTTTGGCATGAAACAGTTATTTGTTAAATAATGAAGTTCTATTGCTGAAAAAGCTTCAACTTTAACTTCTTTCATTACCCTTTGGACTTTTTTTTCGGAGTAGTTTAACTTGGATATTGAGAATTCGTATCTTGCCCATGCTTTTACATATTTTTCTCTTATGTCTTTTTCTGCGGAAATAATTTTTTTGTAATAATATTTTTCTATTTGTTTCTTTTTTATTATTTCTTCAGGTACTAATGAGGCAAGTTCTTTCCATTGCTCTGGAAAGTTGTCTTTAGCTTCGTATGTGAAATATTCGTTTTCTTCTTTCGAAGGGATGTAAATTCCGCGTAAAACCATTCCGGCGACTGTTTCTGGATATTTTATTGCGTAAGCTAATGCGAGAGTCGAGCCCCAACTTCCTCCGAATAAAAATACCTTTTTTATTTTTAAAAAATTTAGGAGTTCTTTTATATCTTTAACTAACTCGGGAGTTGTGTTATTTTTCAAGGATGCCAGAGGTTTGCTTTTTCCGGAACCTCTTTGGTCCAAGTGAATCATGTTAAACTTGGGATTGAAAAATCTTTTATCTCTTTCTGAGAATCCCCCTCCGGGACCACCATGCAAAAAGATTACTGGTTTGCCCTTAGGATTTCCAGATAATTCATAATATAATTCGTGTCCGTTTTCGACTTTCAAATAGGCTTTTTTGTAAGTTTTTGGTTTATACATTTTATGTTGCTAATCCAGATAATGCAATTGCTGCCAGGATTGATAAAGCCATGGTTGATAGAAATGCTGTTATGACATAAAGAAGCATTCCTCTTGTAAGATTTTTTGAGGACTCATATTTTGTCTTTAGTGGGTCTTTGCCTGAATCTACTGTAACCAATGCTGAAGTTAGTATGAGTATTATCTCTACAATGTATAGGCCTATTGAAATCTGTATGAAATATGGGGGGATAATGGTTGTTATGTCGAATATATCTGTTATTGCTGAGAATGTAAATCCAGTGTCTAAACCCTCGGTTCCTGTTAGTGCAGTAAGTTCTGCAAGTTTGTTTAATATTAATGCAATCATTGCTGAAAGTCCTACAACTATTCCTGCAAGAAGTGGGGCGAGGAAAGTCATATTGCTTTTCATATCTGAAACAATTTCTGCTAGCAAATCTCTGAGACGTTCATTTATTCTTTGAATGTTTTTTACGTATTCAGAAATTGACATTAATGAACGGGCGGCTACTTGCAGGCCTTTCTTTACAGATTCAACTAGAATACGCATAGATGTTGAGATTAATGATGAAGGATAGTAAATTATTGCGCCTCTTTTTGGATTGAAAATTGCCTGTTCTACAGACATTCCTAGTTGCTGTATATTTTGATTAACTAATGCGAAGAAGCTTTGTGTTCTTTGTCCTTGTGTGGATTCTGCAACTTTTGCAAATGCAATTTCTGCGGGAGTTCCGTCCCCTAATCTGTTTCCAAGTTGGAATAATGAATTGGTAAATTCGGCTTCTAAAGCAATTGTGTCTTCTCTAGATTTTATCAACTGAATTGTTTTTTTATTATAAGCTATTGAGAAGAATAATGCAATTGATATTGGAACTAAGAAACTTAATAAGATTGCACCTATTCCAAATGGACCTGTTAAATGTCCGGAGACTTCTTTGAAGTCAAATAGTTTCATGCCTTCGAGGAAAGGAATTCCTAATTCTGAGAATGTGTAGTCCGATTTTAATCCTAGGGCTGAAGTTAAGAAATCTATTTGGAATATAAAGGGTAATAATCCGACAATTAGAAGCGGAAATGAAATTATGAATGATTTGACCCATGGTTTTTTGGAAGCATATTGTTCATAATTTGGATTTAGCTCAAGGACAGAAGATTCTCCGTGTCCCCCAGGACGTTTCAAAAGTATTTCTGAAGTGAGGTAAAAGACAAAGAAAGGAATGATTACATTGAATAGAATAAAGACGTGTTGCCATTGGATTGCTCCTTGTAACAATGCAGAAGCTAGAGGAAGTAATGCTAGTCCAAGAGTTGGAAGAATTATTCCAAGCATGTAAACGTTAGTTAAAGGGGAACGAATCTGTCTTGAATATCTTAACATTTTTTCATAGACTCCATCGAGAATTACCTGAAGTGCTTTTTCTAAGATTTGCACCCTTCTTGTTTCTGATGGTTCAAATAGAGATGATTCTATCAAATGAAAGGACTCAACAAATTCTGAAGCATAATCTCTCCAGTTTTCTAAGTATGCATCTAAGGATTGTTTTATTGATGAGAACTTTCCTATTTCTACATCATAGATTACCTTTCTGAAATCCAAGGCTAATGGAATTTCTAAATGCTGTGATGCAAACTCAATTGCCCTTTCTAAGTTAGATGTATGTTTCATGTAAACAACCACATAAAGAACTGCAGGAACCATTTGAGAGGATGCTTTTAATCTCCACGAACTTGCAAGCCTTTGAGGCATTGTGTAAGTGTAGTAAAAGACAAATATTGATGCAATTAGTCCAAGGAATAAAAGAAGAATCTGAAATTCTCCAGTTATGAAAAATATTGCCATTACTAAAAGAATTATTCCTGAGAATACTACTAATAGTGAGAAGATTGCTAAAGTTAGGGCTTGACTCGGAGTTACATCAAGATGAGCGATGTCTAGGTATTTCTGCATTCTTGCTCTGTCTTTTTCAGATACTTTTATGTTTACTATATTCCCCAAAGTTTTAGTCCATCTTTTGTATCTTGATAATTCTGGGAGCATATCTTGTTTGAATTGAGTGTATTCTTTTGAATAGGTTTTAGGAGAATCCATTTTGGATTCTATCTTAGCTCCATATTTTTTTAAGATGTCTTCTGTTGATGCCATTTTCCCCTTTTCTATATATTAATAATGAAATGGAAAGTTATAAATTGTATGGTTAGGTTTATAAGAATAAGGGAGTTTTAACTGATATGAGAAAGAGAGGGATTATCTGGGATACTATGATGCCTTGGCTTATAGCAATAGTTGTTCTCATAATAGTTATTATTTTTGCTTATTTACTGAAAGATAAACTTATTGGTATGGGGGAGTTTCTAAAGAACTTATTTAGGTAATGGAACTAACTACTGGACAAATAATAAAGATAATAATTGCAGTTTTAGTTTTTGTAATTGTTGTTGCTTCCATTGCTTTTAGTTTTAAGAATTATATAATTCCTTATTTCACAGATGTTCCAGGAGGAGAGCAGAAAGATATTACTACGCCTTACTATCAGGAGTTGATTAAGGATGAGAATTTGGTTGCTACAATTGTGCAAGGTGATAAGGCGAAGTATATTAGTATAGGGGGGAAAAAGACACTTTATTATTTCTGGAAAAGTGACGTGACTAACATTTACAGAGATGATTTTTGGATAGATGATAAAATTGGAACAGTAGATAAGAATGGTATTATTGAGATAGATAGTAGTTATTTGAAAGAAGATGTTAATTTGGGAGAGATAAATGGTGCTGAGAAAATAGGGACTGAAATTTATAAGATTGGAGGTAAGAATGAATAATAAAGGATTTCTTTTAGGAGAGTTTACGCTTAAGATGGTTATTGCCATTCTTTCTATTCTTTTGCTTGTGTATTTGCTTTTTGGAATTTATGGAACTTTTTCTGAAAAGAATAAACTTGCAAAGGCAGAGTCTACTTTGGTCGAGGTTGTTGAAAGGGTTGAATTGGCTGGAAGCAATAGCCAAGATTATGATTTTATAATGACCGGACCTAATGGATGGAGTTTGGTTGCTTTTCTTAATAATGGACCTGAAGCGTGTTTGGGAAATCAATGTTTATGCATTTGTGATGGGGGTAATAGGGATAAATGTGACAGGTTGGGAAGTTGTGAGAAAGTTTCTTCTGAATTTGAGAACTTTGAAGCGATAAAGATAGATGGGCCAACCGGTTTGTTCATTAAAAAAACTGAAGGAAAAATTGCTATAAGTAAAAATGGATAAGAAAGGAGATTACGAATTTTTGATAAGGATATTAAGTTGGATTGCTTTTTTTGTAGTATTGCTCGGAGCAGTATATTTTTTAACTAAGAGGTTTATTCCTTAGAATGGATAAAACAGGTGAATTGACTAGTAAGCAGATTGTAACCATAATTATTTTAATTGTTAGTTTTACGGTGATTTTGCTTTTTTTCTTTACTCTGAATTTAAAATCTGAAATTAATTCTGAAACTTGCAGAAATTCTGTTATTTTAAGAGGAACAGCACTTGGAGATTCAACAAGGTTAAATTGCAAGACTGAAGATATTTGTTTTTCAAAGACTAAAGATTGTGATGTTGATTTGAAAGATATGGTTGTGATAAAGGTTGAGAATAAACAGGAATTTCTTGATGAGGCGAGTGATTTGGTTTATAATTGTTATTGGCAGATGGGCGAAGGAAAGGTTAATTATGCTCCGAAAAATTTTGGAGGAGATAAGAATTATTGTGCAATATGCGATAGAATTTATTTTGATAAGTCTCTTAAAGAAGAAGGTATAATTAATGTTAGCAATACCGAGTGGTATTATTTTCTAAAGGGTAAGAGGACGCCAAATGGAGATAATAATCTTCTTTTTGAGATATATAAGATTAATAGCATTGATTCTGTTTTCAGTCAGCTCAAGGCAAGTAATAAGGAGTTGGAGAACTTAGATGTTGGAAAATTGGATATTTTTACAGGTGGGAAAAATTTTGTTGTTGTTACCTCTCTTACTGAATCAGGTTGGGGTAGTGCACTTTTCGGAGTTGGGACTGGTGCAGTCATAGGTGTAATTGCGGTTGTTGCAGCACCATTTACTGCAGGTGCGAGCTTAGTAATTGGAGGGGCAGCCATTGGTGCAGTCATAGGTGGAACTGCAGGATTAGTTATTTCTGGACCTGGTGGGGATGGACAGTTTTTGCCTCCAACATATTATCCTAATGAGCCCAAGGTTTTGAAAGATTTGAATTGTTATGAGTTTTCGACTTTATCATGAAATGAATAAAATGAAGAAAGGCAATATTTTAATGGAGAATGTGATATTTATTATTCTTATAATTGTGTTTATTAGCATTCTATTTGTTTTTGTAACAAGACAGGGAAGCAATCAATCTGTTTTGGAAAAACAGCTTGCTAAACAAATTGCTTTAGTCATTGATGAAGCTGAGCCAGGGACGCAGGTGCAAATAAGAGTTGAAGATGAATTTAACAAGTATCCTGGGGGCAAGATTCAAGTTGATAATAATGTAGTTAATGTTAATTTTGGCTCTGGCGCAGGATATAGTTATGGTTATTTTAATAAGGTAAATGTTGAAAGTAATATTCTAGATTTGAATTCGGATGGTTTTAAGGGGAGGTATTTGACGCTAATAATAAAATGATTAATAAGATAGGAGGGGATAGATTATTGGCTATTTATTGGTTTATCATGTTTGTAATTGTTATAATTGGATTGGTAAGTGGAGTTTCAATCTTTTTTTCTAAACCTTTAGATATAAGAGAGGCAGAGGGAAATATTCTTGCAGATAAATTGACTAATTGCTTTATTAATAAGGGAATTTATTTGAGCTCTTTTATGGATAGATTTGATAGCGAGGGATTGGAGGCTGTATGTGGACTTGTATTGGAAGATAAAACCGGATATTATGAAAATGGCAATGAGCAGTATTATATTGAGTTTAAAATTGGAGATAAGATTGCAAGTTCTAATGATGCAGTTAAGAGTAAATTGCATGGATTATGCGAGCAAGAGGATTTAAGGAAGAATATTCCTATTTGCGTGAATAGGAATTTTTTTGTTTTGAAGGATGATAAGTTTGAGAAGGTTGAAATTTTGGTTATAGTTGATAAGGTGAAACAAAATGCACTTTAAGAGAGGACAAATTGGAGAGACTGCAACTTGGATAGTTGCTACAATTGCAATATTGATAATTACTTTTGTGTTTATTTATGCGAGCTCTTTTATTTCTGTAGGCAAGAGTCTTGAAGGCACAAGTTTTGGTATAAAAGTAGATGAAGGGAAGGGAATTATAGGAACGCAACAGATGCTTTTCGCGATGTTGAACTACAAGGAATTACCTGATGCGAGTCCAATTAAAGATAATATTATAAGTGGAGAATATAATTTAGTAACTATTCCACTAGGGCCGAGATTGACTGAGTTTTCTGATTCAGGGGTTAATTGTAATTTTTTCATTCTGGAAAATCTTGTTGCTCAAAGAAACTCTGGAGTTATAGGTGAAACAAAGTTAGGAGAGGTTTCTGTTTCTTTAACTGATGAAAAGAAGGCGAGGTTAAAATGTTAAAGAGAGGAAATATTCCTGTTACGATATTTGTTGTTGCTGTAATTGCATTGTTTATTTTCGCACTTCTTGTTCTTATGTTGTATAATGCTCGAGGTAAGGATGATGTTGTGAGGGGATATAGTGCTGTTAGGGAGTTGAATATAGAGGTTAAGAATTTTGGTTTCTCTGGAATAGGAGATTCAGTTCCGATTATAACAAAGACAAGTTCTGGATTTTTTGGATTTGGAGAAGAAGTGGTTGAAATCAAGGTAAGAAGAGTTCCAACTTCTGTAGGTTAGGAATATTTATATATCAGGATAGGTTTTTTTTGGAATGAATAAAAGAGGGAATAGATAATGAGCTTCTTCAGGCCCACAACGGAGGACAGCCCTATTCTTCGTGGCACTAAAAGTGGTGTTCAGACCGGCTATGCAACAGGGACACAACAGGTCAAAAAACACTGGCTCAAGGCCTCGCTTTTGTTTGTCCTCTTTGTCCTCTTAGTGTCCCTTGATCTTTATAAGGTAAATGATTATTGGTATGTTTCATCAGCACTTCTGGCAGTTGTGGGATTTATTTTCTTATTTTCCAACAGCATGCTGAACAAGATACTTGTCGGTGTAGGATCCCTTATACTTGCATTGTCATATCTTCCAATCTCTTTATTTGAAGATTTTATGGTAAGCTATTGGATAGCCAGATCATCAGCCTTAGCCATACTTCTTCTTTACTATTTGTTCATCGGAAGAAAGAGAGAAGATTTGTTGAGTTATGGTGATATGGTTAGCGGGGCAGGGCAGGCAGCCAAATGGACTGGTAAAACTGGATATTCTACTGTCAGGAGAGGGTCTGTTGTAGTCAAATTCCTTCTGTTCGCGATAGTTACTGCAGGAATCTACCTGCTGGAAGTTTATTTTGAAACTCTTGGTGTTGTTATTACAGGATTTGCCTTATTAGTGATAGCTGCCCTTTTATTCTTTAAGAAAGGGCTAGTCGGAAAGCTTTTGGGCCTGATATCATTAATCCTGGCATTGCCCAACATCGCCGAATTTGTCTCTGGAATGAGAGAGATCCTTGATATATTGTTTGTGAACAGTTATTTTGGCATTGACACCTGGCCAAGGTATATCCTTATTGCAATAATCGCTTTCTATTGGCAATTCAGGAAAAAGGCACGGGCACAGACAAATGTCCAGCAGATTTAAGATGAGAAAAATCAGTTTGTCAGTTATTTTGGGAATGATGTTAGTTCCAACTGTAGCTGCACAAGATGCACGATTTATCTTTGAAGATTTAGCTAATAATCCGTGGCTGAGGTTTGCGATTATTTTTCTTCTTTTCTTTGCAATTATGGTTTTGTCTTTAGGCAGGGTTGAAAGTATTAAAGAGAATAGGGGGACGATGATGGCGATTTCTGGAATTATTTCTTTGATTATCGCATTTTCAATTGCACAGACGGATGTTTTCTATTCTTATTTTGGTTCTGAAATTGGAATTTGGGTGATTTTGTTTGCGTTTTTAATTGGTGGAATTCTTTTGGTAAAGGTTGCATTTGATGGGCTTGGAGGAATTGGAGCAGGAGTTGTTTTAGTGGTCTTGTGGTTTGTTTTGAGATTATATGCAGAGCCTTATGATTTTATTCCTTCTGGTGTTTCGGGAGATGTATTATTATTAATGTATGAAACTATTACAAGTGGATGGGGTTTAGCAGGAATAATAATTTTAATAATCATTCTTGCCTACTTGAAGAAGAAAAAGGGTAAGATTGCTGATAAAAAATAATTGGAAATGTTTATAAATCTCTTTCTGTTTAGAGGATTATGTTTAATAAAAGGGGACAGGGGTTATCAATAAATGCGATAATTCTTATTATTCTTGCAGTGTTGGTTTTGGTTTTTGTCATAATAGGATTTACTGTTGGATGGACTAAGGTTTTGCCCTTTATCAAGCCAGCGAATAATGTAAAGGATGTTGCGAATAAGTGTGAAGTTGCATGTTCGACGGAATCTGTATATGACTTCTGTGTTTCTTTGAGGGATGTTAAAGTAGAGCAGAAGATTGGAGAATTAGGAACTGCGTTTTCCGGAAACTGTTATGAACTTTCCACTGTTTCGGAATTGGGTATAAACTCTTGTGGTAGTTTATGTGGAGATACTGGAATAAAGCATGCAGAGTATTGTACTGTGCCTAATAAAGAATGGAATCCTACTGATGGAAAGTGCGTGGATATTCCTGTACCTCCAGCACAAGGCGGAACAGGTCAGTAGTTAATTATATAAGGAAGTTTTGATTTTTTTAAGAATGAAAAGAGGCGGATTGGATTTAAGCATTTCAACCATAGTTATTTTAGTAATTGCAGTATTTGTTCTCATAGGGCTAATTTTATTTCTTAATCAAGGATTCGAAATTTTCAAGAAGGATACAGGCAGTGCTTTAGATAGCTTAGAGTATAAAAATTTTGAGAAAGATTGTTTGACTTCTTGCTTGGATGGAAATAAGAAGGCTTATTGTTGTGCAAATGTGACAATTTCTGAATTTAGTTATGTTTGCAAGGATACAGGAACTGAAACTTGTGAACTGGGCTGTTCTGATTTTGTATGCTAATTACTTTCCAAGGCCCATTTTTCTAAGTAATCACAGATGCAATGCAGAATGAAGATATGGCATTCCTGAATTCTTGCTGTTGAATTGCTTGGGATAATTATTTCGTAATCTCCTTGTCCTTTCAATGGACCGCCATCTTTTCCCAATAATGAAATAACCTTTATTCCCATTTTCTTTGCTTGTTCTACTGCAGAGTTTACATTTTTTGAGTATCCTGATGTTGTTAATGCGATTAGAATGTCGTCTTTTTCTCCAAGTGCTTCAAGGGCTCTTCTGAATATGTGTTCCTGTCCGTAGTCATTAGAAATGCAAGTGGATGTAGACGAGGATGCGGCTAGATTTAGACATGGGAATGGAGTCCTGTCTTCTTTATATCTACCTATCAACTCTCCCATCATGTGGTCTGCTTGAGAGGCTGAACCACCATTTCCACAGAGGATTAATTTTTTACCTGTTTTGGTTTTTGTTTCTGAATTGTAAATTGTGTTTTTAATTAGTTTTGCTATTTGTTCTATTTTTTGATGGTCTATCTGAGAAATGGTTTTTGTTAATTCTTGGGCGTTTTGTTTTGTAATATCTTGGTTCATGAGTTTAGATAGATGTGAGATTTATATGTTTTATTAAGGTGTAATTGTGTTAGTTTGAAGACAAATAATCTTGCATTTCTTGATGAGTTATTAAATAATCCTGATTAGAATCTATTTGGTTGTAGTGGACAATGGTTATTTTCATATGCTTTCAAGTCTTAGGGTTTGTGAAATTGTAATTATTTTGTTTATTTGTTGCATCAATTAACAATGCAGGTAATCTAATAGTGCACTGAAGAGCATTTTCTAATTCTCTTTGATGATTTATACAACTTGTTAAAGTTATCGCAGAAGTCACTAAAGCCGAAATAACTACCCTTTTCACACCAATCTTATTGTAAATAAGTTATATAAATAAATTGGTGCTATTTTGGATAGTTGAAAAAATGTAAATTTGGTAATTGATTAAAGTTTAAATAGGAGTTTTCTTATTTTATTCTATGAATGACTATGGGTATCCTGAAAGAAGAAAGAATAAGAATGACAAGAAGCGTAAGAGGAGACAAGGTGTTTACAAGAAAGGCGGTAAATACAGAGCCACAGAAGTGAAAGAAGGGAAGAATTGATGGAAGAATATTATTTTCTTTTTTTTCTTGCTTTTGTATGGATGATTTTTGCAGCGATTTGCGATTTTAAGACTAGAGAGATTCCTAATTGGGGAAATTTTTCTTTGATTGCAGTTGCTCTTGCATATAGGGCTTTTTATTCTATTTCTAAAAACGAGACTATGTTTTTTGTTTATGGACTGATTGGGACTTTATTTTTTATAGGCTTCGGGTTTTTGTTTTATTATGGCAGGGCTTTTGCGGGCGGAGATGCGAAATTGTTAATGGCTCTTGGTGCAGTTCTACCCTTTGAGAGCTATACGGATTATTTTTTTATAGGCCTCGGGTTTATATTTATTCTTTTTATGGTTGGGGCTCTTTATAGTCTGATTTATAGTACTTTTTTGATAAGGGGAAAGAAAGGATTTGCCAAAACGTTTGAAAAGAAGATTGGAAATAAGAAACTGCTAGTGTATGGCTTTCTAATTGCAGGAATTTTTGCGGGAATATGGTTCTTCTATTCGGCAGACGTATTCTTTGGATTTTATCTATTCATTTTAGGGCTAATGCCCTTATTTTATTTTTATGCTAAAACTGTTGATGAGATGTGCATGATAAAACTTACTCAACCAGGCGATTTGAGAGAGGGAGATTGGATTGTTAGAGATATAAAAACTGGAAAGGGTGTAATTAAGAATAGGGTAGATGGATTAAGTAAGAATGAAATTCAGCTTTTGAAAAAGATAGGAAAGAAAGTCCTAATAAGAGATGGATTGCCCTTTGCTATTTCTTTTCTTATGGCCTTTATGGTATTCGTCTTTTTATTTTTAAGATATGGATTTTCTTTTTTACCGGTTTTTTAACGACTTTTGTTTCTTTTTTTATCTCTTTGAATGAAATTATTTTAGTGTGAATTTTTTCAAGTTCTTCTTCTGCTTCTTGTATTCTTGGTGAATTTATGTCCAATGGTTTGTCATAGATTGGGATTAGATTGATTATTACTTCTCCAAGCTGGCTTGAAGATTGAATTTCTATCTTTTCAATTTTTAGGGTTTTTGAAAGTTTATCTGCTATCTTTTGTGAGAAGTCGAGAATTTTTTTAGAGACATCTTTTGCTTCACTTATTGCTTTTTTTGGAATTACGATTATATGTCCTTTAGATATTGGACGTATTTCTAACACGGCGAGAGCATCTGGGCTTTCGTCTATTATTTTAGAAGGTATTTCTTTACTCACTATTTTTCTGAATATTGATGAAGCGGATTGTTGTTGTTTAAGCATTGTTTCTAATGCTTGGGAAGACATTTCATCTATTTGTTTTTGTGCTTCTGTCTTTTCTTCCGGAGGTAAGTGCTTAATTTGTTCCGAAAGCTGTTTTTTCAGTTCTTTGATTTGTTCTGATGTTAGAGTCATAGGTATTGGAATAATAGGGTTTTTATATAATTATTTGTTTGTCTTTTGATGAAGCTAACGTTTAATGATTTTGTAAGGATTATGATGTATCCAATAATAGTTTTCATTATTCACTTAGTTATTGCTCCTATAGGGCTTTATGAAAAATATGTTTGGATAGATATTCCAATGCATTTTCTTGGAGGGGCTTCTATTGCTTTAAGTGCTATGGCTATGGGTAAAATCATGCTTAAGAATAAAATGCTTGGAAAAACAAATCTTTTTATTTTGTTTGTTTTTGTTGTATCTGTAGTGTCTTTAGTTGCAGTATTTTGGGAGTTTTTTGAATTTTCGATTGATATTCTTAGTAATTCAAACTTACAGATAGGATTAGAAGATACATTAGGTGATTTGTTTATGGGTATTTTGGGAGGAAGTATAAGTTTCTGGGCATTTTATCCGAAAGCCCTTCTGTAGTCCTCTATGCTAACAGAGGAAACGTTTTCAATTTCAGATAATACTGATTCTACCATGTCTGTTGATTTTTCCTCTGGCCATGCGAATTTTATGTATATTGCATTCAGTCCAAATGCTACAGGCTTTTCTTCAAAAGAGATATTTTGAGCGCCATTACTTTCTAGAGTGGTTTTTGCAATGCCTTCGATTTCTTTAAGGTCCACGTCTGGTGAAGAGGGCATTAATTTTACTATCATTGCTACTTGACTTGACATGAAAGAGTTTACTATTAGGGCTTTATAAATATTTTCAATCAGTTTAGTATAGCAATTCTTTTAAATGGCTTTATCTAGAAAAGCGAATGGATAACTATGAACAACTTCTTGATAGGATTTCCAGATCTTCTGGTGTTGAGAGGGTAGAGATTGAGAGGAAGATTGAAGCCAAGAGGGCAAAGTTGTCTGGTTTGATAAGTAAGGAAGGTGCTGCACAAATAGTTGCTGCAGAATTAGGAATTGTTTTTGATAATGAAAGAATGAAGATTTCAGAATTATTGCAAGGTATGAAGAAAGCAAATGTTTTAGGAAAAATTACAACCCTTTTTCCTGTAAGGGAATTTAACAAAAATGGGAGAGAGGGAAAGATAGCTAGTTTTGTTCTTTCTGATGACAGTTCTACTATAAGGGTTGCTTTGTGGGACACACACCATATTGAATTAATTGAGAAGGGACAGATAAAGGAAGGAGATGTTGTTGAAATAAGCAATGGAAGTGTCAGGAATGGAGATTTACATTTATCTGCTTTTTCGGATATAAAAAAGAGTAAGGAAAAAATAGATAATATTGTTGAAAAGAGAACTATAATGGAAAGTAGGATTAGCGAAGTAAAGGTTGGGCAAGATGTTAAATTGAGGGCAATCATTATGCAAATTTTTGAGCCTAAGTATTTTGATGATAAAAAGTCTGGAGAAAAGAGGGCATTGTTGAATTTGGTTTTGGATGATGGGAGTGATACTATCCGAGCAGTTTTATTTGGAGAGGATATAAAGAAGCTCGGGTTTACTAATGAGGAAATATTTGAACTTGAGAAATTTGAGGGCAAGAAGACTAATTTGTTGGGTGAGGAAAAGCATTTTATTGGCAATGTAAGGACTAATCAATTCTTTAGTAGGCCGGAGTTAATCATGAATAATGTTGAAGATGTGAACGTTGTTGAAGTCATTAAGGAATTAGAAGCGAAGATATAAAAATCTAGATTTTTTTTAATCCTTCCGCAAGAAATCCTTGGCTTTCAAGCCAATGAATGAATTGCGGTAATTATTTCTACTAAAATAAATATAAAACAGGGAGAGCAAGTTGCTGCTCCCTGAACAACATTTGTAGTGGTAGCTTTCTCACGTAAATAAACTTTGCGGAGCACGACAACGCGCTTCGCGTGGAGATAAAAATGGAAACACAGGTT
>DANJ01000022.1 GCA_002497285.1 Candidatus Pacearchaeota archaeon UBA92 | reverse complement strand
GTGAGAAATCAGGATATGCATCACGCATAGAAGCCTTGCCCTTTAGGGCAAGGAGTATCACGTAATAATCTAATTAATATTCCAAACCTTTCCTTGCTATGAAACCTGCATCATAAGGATGTTTTATCTTTTTTATTTCGGTTACTAAGTCAGCGAGTTCGAATATCTTTGGAAATGGTTTATGTGAGCCTGTTAAGATTAGTTCTTTGTCTTTTGGTTTTTCATTTATCAATTTGATTATCTCTTCTTCTTCTAATAAACCAAGCTGAACAGCATATAGAATTTCGTCCGCAATTACTATATCATAATTATCCAAGGATTGCTTTACATACTCTAAGGCTTCTTGGCATGATTTTATCTGGTTTTCAGTTGGCTTCTTTATTACCCAGCCATCCGAACCGAATCGTTTATATGAAAATTTTGGGAAGTTCTGTAAAGCTTTTATCTCTCCTGGAATTTGTTCTTCAAGAGTATCTGCGCCGTTTTTCATGAATTGTACGAGATGCACTGAATAATTATTACCTACTGCCCTTAACGCAGAACCTAGTGCACTCGTTGTTTTGCCTTTTCCATTTCCCCAGAAGACCTGTGTGAAGCCAAGGCCGTGAGTTTTGTATTTGTCTAAGAATGACGACATAGGATTTTTAGATGATTGGGGTATAAAGATTTTTCGTTGAAAAATAAACACTTTCCCTTTGTTCTAATTAACCCTTAGTTAGCTTTAAAAGGGGGTTCCTTGTGGATTTTATATGGATTCAGAATATTTAGTTAGACATGCTATGAATTTTCTTAGAATGCTTCCTATTAAAGAACATCATGAAAGACTTGCATTGGTTAGTTTTCCTTCTACCTTAAACTATGGAGATCAAGGGCATTTTAACTATCTGACTATTATTGGAGATAAAAACAATTTAGGAAATGTACCCATGCACGCAAGAAAAAGACAAATACATGATGAACTTATTGAACCTATAAGAAATCTTGCGGGTACGGTTTGTTCACATCTTGAACTAGAGAGAATTTTTAGCAGATTTCCTCTTAAGTCTTATAATCCGACAGAACGTGAATCTGAAAAAAATAAAGTTGTTGCATTTTTTTGTCGCAGGGATGGAATTTTTATTTCCCCTGTTCAGAATGAATCCAAACCGGCTCCAAGAAGAATTACTTAGGTTAGTACTGCGTAAAATTAATTTAAATCTAAATTGCGCCGACTAAACCTTGCCTATAATCTCGTTCTTCTTCTTGACTTGTAATATCTGTGATTCCAGTAACGTAATCTATATTAATTAAGTATTCTTCTACCCTTCTTGCCCTAACACTTGTACTTGCTATTATTGGTCCTCTAACTTGAATACCTTTCTTATGATATACTTTTAACAATCTTTCAGTTTCAGCTAAATCATCAGAACGAATTATTCTTCCTATTCCCCAAACTATACTGAGGGGGAAGTGTCCTGGCTGTGCGTGTGAGCTTACGTATAATTTGTGTGCCATCTTAAACAAGAAATTAAACGCATCCCTATTTAAAGGTTCTTAAAGAAAAAATAAAAAAATAAAATAAAAATTTATAGACTAGCCTTTATTGCTTGCCACGAAGAAGATACTTTCTGTCCATTCACAAAGAATGTAGGTGTTCCAGAAACCCCACTTGTTCTTGCATCGTTTGCGATTTTCTGAACATCTGAAAGGGTTTCATCATTTTCTAAACATTTATTGAATTTTGCAGTATCTATTCCTTGTATTGTTGCAGCTATTGTTTCCAAATTAGCTTTTGAATACTTGCCATTATTCTCTTTCATATCATGGGCTGTGGCAATTGCGTCGTGCATTTCCCAAAACTTGTCCTGTTTATTTGCACAAAGACCTGCTTGCGCAGCATAAACAGATTCTTGACCTAAGAAACTCATAGATACATAAACAAATTTTATATCTCCTGATTCAGCAAGATTAACAAGATTTGGTCCTATAACAACCAAATCACCATATTGGCTTTCGTATTGCGGAATCCAGCTTGGTAATCCAGATGCTAATGCGCAATATGGACATTGAAAGTCTGCAAATTCTATTACAACATTTTTTGCATTGTCTGGGCCCATTGTTGGATATAAGTTCGTATCTTCGAATACCTTGTCGCTAAATGGGGCAACCGTGTTTCCAGGATTTGCCACAACATTTCCTGTTGTAGTTGGATTATTAGGTAAAACCCAGAGAATCCCTCCTATAACTAATACGGCTAGAAGAGCAAAAGTAGAATATTTCCACAAAGCATCTTTCTTTATTGTTATTGTTCCTTCATTATTTTCTGTCATTTATTTTTACCTCCTTTCAGCTTTATAAGTATTATGTTTCTCATTTTAAACTATACAGACCTTACAAATTGTGATGTCCTTAGACATTTTAAATATTGCGAAAGCCAATATTGCTATTGAAATGACTGAAATCTCAAGGCCTTTGTAAGGTAAAAAGGTTAATATTGCGCCGGATAATCCGAGAACGGCTATTAACCCTAGCCCACATGCAGCACATCCTGGGGCAAGTATTGCAAGGAACAACCCTATCGCACTCAGAGAATTATTTCCTTTACTTGTTTTTTCAGAGACATTTTTAGTTTTATAAACAATAATTGAAATTAGTATACCTAACAATATAGATATAGTGATAAGGGAGAAATATGAGCTAAGGGTGACCGCCTGTCTGAAATTAATTGATAAGTTGAATAGAAAGTGGAGGGTTTGTGATAATCCATAGTTTGAATACAAGCTAAAAAGATTTGAAAAATTCTGTATTATCACATTTGCTAAGTAAAACAATACGGAAGATACAACTAATAGAATTAGATATGTTGGGCGAGAAAAGATATCTCTCCATACTGAAAATATCGTTTTATTGTTCATTTAATCGATTAATTTTATCTTATGTCTGATGCCAAAATAAATTAATATCAGCGCAATAAGGATATATGAAATAAAGATAAAGAGATTATAAAATATTGCGATACTTAGAAGCCTTGTATATGTGACGTAATTCTGTCCGGATTCCAAGGTTATTTTGTAGAAATAGGCGATTACCATGAATATTAGAATAGCCATTCCTGTATAAAACTGCCATCCAAATCCCTTTTTCACTCTTTCAAGACAACCACGTTAGTCATCCCTCTTCTTTTTCTTTCAATCAGTTTGTGGCCTTCTAATCTGTCTAAAATTCTTGTAATCTTTGCTTTTCCAAATCCTGTTTTTTCTATTAAATCTGCTTGGAATATTGTTTTGTTTTCTTGAATTGTGGAAAAGACTTTCTTTTCTTCAGCTTTGAGGCCTGATAAATCGTAAACCGTTTTCTTTTGTCTTTCCTTAACTTTCTTAATTATTATTCTCTCTTGAGGTTTTGAAAAAATTAAAATTAATGCAATTAGTATAACTAATCCAACTATTGCCAAAGAAAGATAAGTTTGCTGGTCTATAGATTCATACATTGGGCAACTTGGACCGTGTTCTGCAGAACAGGTTGTATATACTATCTTGGTCATAGCAGAATTGAATAGAAAAATGATAATAATTATTAGTGCGGAGATTCCAAGCAAAATATATCCGACATTCTTATTTTCCATAGATATAGTTGCAAAATCAAGCTTAATAAGTTTTTGTTTAAGTAAAATTTAAATATTCGCTTCTTGATGTTATTTTATGTATACTACAAGATGCGAGTATTTTGGTTGTTTATCTTTAAGTAAGTTGATAGCTGAAATAGAGATTCACGATTTAGCTTTACGGGCACATGTTAATTCAAGACGTCCTGAGTCTGCTAAAGAAATTGAAAAAGAAGTTATTGCTTTAGCTCGAGAGGAATACAAAAAAAGGACTGGCGATATGTATGTTGTGAAAAGGGAAAGGCCTGCAGAGCCAAAGTAGTCTGAAATTAATTTCACAGAACCATTTAAATAAGCAAATCTCTTTTTTTAGATATGGTATTATGCCTACTTGCATTGCCTATTTTTGCGATTCTGGGATTATTTAGTCTCAAGTATAGAAAATTGGCTAAAGAGAGCTTAGATTGTATGTTTAGGACTGTAACCCTTAGAAAATGTCGGTCTGGACTTGATGAAAGAATAAAATCTGATGTGACTGGAAAATTAATGAAAGTTTCTCCTAGAATAGCAAGGGGTTTTTATAAAAATTATAAGTTAATTTCATGGATCCTTATTCTATTATTTATTTGGGCAACCTATATTTCTGCTATCGGCGTTTACAATTATTATGCCTATGGAAATTGTAATGGAGAGAATTCGAGTGAATTTTGTATCCTTAATCCTACTGGGACAGGTGAAAAACACATAAGGGATTTAGCTGAACAATACGGCGTCGATGCTGATAAATTAATTAAATGTTTTGAGGAAAATTCAAATCTTGGAGAGCGTGAATGTTTGACTTACTGTCTGGATAAAATATGATTTTCACATTTAAACCTGAAAATGTAAGAGAAGACTTTTCTGTTTTGAATAGTAAAACAATTTATTTTGATTCTGCATGTATGTCTTTGAAACCTAAGCAAGTTATAGATAAGATGAATGAATATTATCTTGAATATCCTGCTTGTGCTGGAAGGAGTGTTCATAAGTTTGGAAGAAGATTAGAAGAAGAAATTTCTAAGGCGAGACATGAAGTTGCCAAATTTATTAATTGTAAGGATAAAGAAATTGTATTTACTAAAAATGCTACAGAATCTATTAATCTTATTGCAAATGCTTTTGATTTGGATAAAGGAGATGAAGTGATAATTACAGATAAAGAGCATAGCTCTAACATTATCCCTTGGTTGAAGTTGCAGAAAGAGAGAGGAATTAAAGTTGTTATCTGTGAAAGTAATAATGATAATACATTTAGTTTAGATAATTTTAAGAAATGTTTCTCTGAGAAAACCAAGTTAGTTTCTGTTGTTCATGTTTCTAACTTGGATGGCGTTGTTAATCCTATTGAAGAGATTGTGGAAATTGCACACAAGAAAGGGGTTAAAGTTTTAATTGATGCTTGCCAGAGTGTTCCTCATAAAGAAATAGATGTTATCAAATCAGATTGTGATTTTTTTGCTTTTTCTGGGCATAAGATGCTGGGGCCTACAGGAACTGGAGTTTTATATGGAAAATTTAAGGAATTAGAAAAACTAAGGCAATTTATTGTCGGGGGCGAGACTATAATTGATGCTACTTTTGATAGTTATAAAGAGGAGGAAATTCCTGCAAGATTTGAAGCAGGACTACAGAATTATTCTGGGATAATTGGGCTTGGAGAGGCATGTAGATATTTGAAGAAAATAGGATTATCCAAAATAGGTAAATATGAAGAGAAACTTAACCAAATAGTCACAGATGGATTAAATGGAGTTAAAGGAATAGATATTATTGGGCCATTAGATGCTTCTTTGCGTTCAGGAATATTTAATTTTAATATTTCTGGAATGGGGGCTCATGAAGTTGCGAAGATATTAGATTCGGGATATGGTATTATGGTTAGAAGTGGAGCGCATTGTGTTCACGAATGGTTTAATAAGCATGATATGAAGAATAGTGTGAGGGCTTCATTTTATTTGTATAATACTGAAGATGAGGCTAGGAGATTCGTTCATGCAGTTAAAGAAATTGCACAACTTAGATAGACTTTAAATATTAACAAATTTTAATAACTAAATGATAAAAGAACTAATACCTAATCTGCTTGTCTATTTGACTTTGATAAGTGATATGGCGATAGTATTGATAATTGTTTTTGCAATTTACCTGAAGATTCAGGGTAAATCTTTTAGGAGCACAGAGTATGGGTTATTTTTAAGAAAGAATTATCTTCTCTTTGGATTTATAGTCTCACTTGGTGCGATGCTTGGTAGCTTGTTTTATTCTGAGATAATGGGTTATGCACCATGTGTTTTGTGTTGGTACCAAAGAATATTCATGTATCCGCAGGCCTTTATCTTTGCATTTGCCATGTGGAAAAAAGACAAAAGAATAGCAACTTGTTCTTTAATGTTAAGTATTATAGGCGGATTAATTGCACTCTATCATTATATCTTCCAGATTGGATTCCTTGGGGTCTCAGGCATATGTGACATAATTGGATATTCATCTTCTTGTTCTGAAGCCTTTTTTACCAATTTAGGATACCTTACAATTCCAATGATGGCATTTACAGCATTTGTTTTGCTTATAATACTTGGAATTGTTTCAAAGAAGTAAGATTTATTAACTAAATGCCATTTATTATAGTATGAATATATTCACTAGAAAATTAGGTATTTTGATTATGGTTATAGGGTTAGCTTTTCAATTTTTAAATATCCTAACTTATGGAAAGTGGGAAATAGACATCGATATTTGGGGAGCCATTATTTTTATTGTAGGATTATTGATTACGATAGTTCGATGGAAAAAGTAAATTTGTAACGTTTAAATATTCTTTTTGTCTCTAGAAATTATGAAAATAGATAAGGAAAAACTTAAGAAAAAGCTTACTCCTAAACAGTATAGAGTAATAGTTGAAAAAAGCACCGAACTTCCCTTTACTGGAAAGCTTTTGAATAATAAGGAATCTGGAGTGTATTCCTGCGCCGCTTGTGGGAATGTTCTTTTTGATTCAACTACAAAGTTTGATTCTCATTGTGGATGGCCTAGTTTTTATGATGCAAAAAAAGGAGCGATAGAATTTCATGAGGATAATACTTTATTAATGAAGAGAGTTGAAGTGACTTGTGCTAAGTGTGGGGGACATTTAGGACATATTTTTGATGATGCGCCTCAAACTCCAACGGGAAAGAGGTTTTGCATTAACTCAGTTTCTCTTGCATTTAATAAAGGAAAGTTGAAGAAGAAATGATTAATACTTCAATTTATTTATCTTTCCATTCTTAATATTAATTTCGCTTTAAATTATTTGCTTAATGATCTCTTTATCTTGCAGTATTTCTTTTTCTTCCAATTTTCTTATTTCTATTAAGATTAATAGTATCTGTGATATTTAAGGCTTTTAGCTTAATTGAAAGATAGAAATATTTATATAGCTAATAAGTATATATTTATATATAAAAGGTATAATTAAATTAAGATGCAAGGACAAACTCCACATTCGCCAACATTGAATAGTGTGCTAATGGTAGAAAGAATTCTGAAAGAAGCAGGGGACATAATTACTATTGCCGAACTTAAGAGAAGACTTCCAAAAAAAATAATGCATAGCACTTTGCTGACTATTTTAGACTATTTGCAATTGAGCGGCAAGATAATTATGGGAACAAAGGGAGTCTTATGGGTTTTTACAGAAAGGAAGGAACTTAATGCTTTGATAGACAAAGGCATTGAAGTATGAAACCAGTAAGAGTAATTCTTATTAACGAGGCGAAAGAAGCCTATCAAAAATTGAATTTTATTGTGGGAAAGCAAATTGAACTTGGCAAGGAGCATACTGAAGAGATGCAGCTGCTAAAATCTATAAAGCAAAAGATAGAATTCATAAAATTGAATCCTTTTTATGGAGACAATATCAAGAAAGACATGATTCCAAAAGAATATAATGTTTCTAATCTGCTTAGAGTTGAGCTAAGCCAATTTTGGAGAATGCTGTATACAATCAAAGGAGACCAAGTTGAGATAATCTGCTTTATTCTTGATATTATTGATCATCCAACTTATGATAAGAAATTTGGGTATAGAAAGAAATAACTAAATGACCTGTGAAACTAGTTTCACAAAAGCGCTTATATAAAATTAGTTCTATTGTTTGTTATGGAAAAAGGAAAACAAAACAAACTGAAAGGAGGAAAGACCAACATCGAATTGTATGTTCAATTGGGAATAATTATTCTTTTAGCCGTTGTCATTGCATTCAATACAGGGAAGATTTATTCTTCTTCTGGATCAGGACTTGCTACAGGAATAGGAATTGTTTCTGCTTCAGAAATAATCCCAAAGGGAGTTCCGGCTGTTTATGGAACTGAATTGGGAGTTAGCTATGATGATGTTTTGCCAGATAATCCAAGATTGGCGGATGCTACTATAACTAAACTTGCTCAATCTGAGGATTTGGATTTAACCACTGAACAAATGGCTAGGTATATCAAAATTGGAAGTGCTATAAGTTGTGAGTATTGTTGCGGTGCCCAGGCTATAATATTCTCTAACGGAGAGAGAGCTTGTGGATGCGCACATAGTTATGCAATGAGAGGACTTGCAAAATATCTTCTTATAAATCATCCTGAGATGAGTGATTTGGATATATTGAATGAACTTGGAAAGTGGAAAGTTCTATTTTTCCCTGGAATTCATGAAGAAAAGGCTCAGGCTTTAGAAGCAAATGGAGTTGATTCAACTAATTACATCAACCTTGCAAGCAATTTATACAGAGGAATAGAGAATGGACAAGGCAGTTCAGGTGAAATGGTCGGAGGGTGCTAAGATGAATGGACTTTCTTTATTTTTTGATGCTCTTGCATCCCTTTCCTTTTTTATAACCAGGAGCGAAGATGGATTGTTGTAATAATAAAGATAATAATTGCTGTAAGGATTTAAACAAATCCTCATTTTTCAAAAATAATGCTTTTTCAGAAAGTAAAGAAATGAAAGGAGGAAAAATAAAAATGAATTCACGAACTATGCTATGGATAGTGATTGGTTTGCTTTTTGTGGTTGCGCTGTTTTTGACATTTAAGTCTGGAACGACTGCGAGTGTTGAAACTGTAAAAGCTGCAGCAAGCTCTGCATCTTCGAGCGCAATGGTTGGAGGCTGCTGATTTACCTTATCAAAATGAGTAAAAAAATAATCTTTTCGGGAATAGGTCTCCTTATACTAGTTGGAGTTGTAGTTTTTGTATTTAGCAACAGTAATGTAAGCGGTTTTGAAACTCTTAAAAATTATGAAGGAGATATGAGCATTTACAAATCAGGGAGCTGTGGATGTTGTGGAGTTTATGTCAATTATTTTCAGAGAAAAGGAAATAATGATGTTAAGATAATTAACCTTGAAAGTTTATCTGGAGTAAAAGCAAAGTATGGAATTCCTTCGGCTCTAGAAAGTTGTCATACTACTATAATTGGCGATTATTTTATTGAGGGACATATTCCATTAGAAGCTATTGAAAAATTGATGCAAGAAAAGCCAGATATAAAGGGAATTGCAATGCCTGGAATGCCTTCGGGATCTCCTGGAATGCCTGGAGAAAAAAAAGGAGACTTTGTTATTTATGCGGTAAATCATGATGGCAGTTACAAGGAGTGGATGAGAATATAATATGAAAAAGAAATTTTTGTTTTTTTTACCTATTCTTATTTTAACCCTTTCTATTAGGGTTATGGCCCATTGTCCTCTTTGCACAATCGGTGCAGGAGCTGTTGCTGTAGGGGCTATTTGGCTTGGGATTAGCAAAATAATAGTTGCCCTATTTATTGGAGCTTTTGCGATGTCGATGGGAATGTGGTTTTCTAAAATTCCAAAGAAGAGATATATTCCTTTTCAAAAAGCGATAATCATAATTGTTGTCTTTTTATCAACTATTATTCCATTAATGCCTATTTTTAGTGCTATAGGACCATTATATCTCCCTTTCATTGGCTCTTATGGGACGACATATGCAGTTAATTATTCTTTAGCGAGCACATTGCTTGGAGGATTGATAACTTTCACATCTCCTGGATTAAATAAAAAGATTAAGCAAAAGACCAATAAAAGACTTCCATTTCAGGGACTTATAGTTACATTCACATTGTTATTAGTTTCTGCATTAATAATTCAGGTTATCCTATGGAAGTAAAAAATTTTATCAAAAAAGTAAATGAAATAAAAGAAAAATCCAGTTTAGATATTTCTGCGTGGGAAGACTTATCTATTGGGATTATGAATTTGGTTAGCTTAGAAGAACATAGTTTTTTCAGTTATATAAAAACTAAAGATGAAAAATTCCTTAAGACTCTTGAAACTGTCAGAGAATTAAGGAAGAAACTTCTTGCTATGATTGTGAAGAAAGATGATGACAGCGAAAAGTGGTGCATGAGCAAACATTTCTTGGCAAGCAGTATGAGACTATTTGAGGTTGGAAATAGGTTGTTGCATGAAGGAAAAGACAAGGAAGCTAAAGAGATGTATAAAGATTCAGCAGAATTGTATGGTTTATTCTGGAGTTTGAATTTAGATAAAGCAAAAGTTAAAACAAATGACAAAGAATCCAAGGGGATATTTAATTCAGTTAAGAAATTATTGGAGTGTTGTCTTGAATAAGATACAAAGCAAAAGCAATTCCGTATTATACGGACTTTTAGCCGGAATTGGGTTGCTTATCTTTTACTTGTCTATCGTAAGCCTTTTTCAAGGAGTTGAATTTGCATTTTTTAATCTTAGGAGTTTATGGTATTTGATTTTTCCTCTTGCTATTGGTTTCGGAATTCAGATAGGTCTTTTTACTTCAATTAAACATACTGCTCAGATTACAGGAACTGTTGCTGGAACTGGAACTATTTCTGGAGGAAGTATGATTGCTTGTTGCAGTCATTTTTTATTGCAGATGATTCCTATTGCTGGAGTTTCCGGGATTTCGATATTTTTAGTTAAATATCAAAGTTGGTTTTTAACTTTTGGAATTTTATCTAATCTTTTTGGAATAGGTCTGATGTTTAATCATAAAAAAAAGATGAAAGGAGGTGCTTGTCATAATGGATAAAAAAATATTTTTTTATGCAATCGCAATTTTGCTGGTTATTGGACTTCTTGTCATGACCTTTTTCCCGAATATGATTTACGCTTTTAGAGATTCTGGGAATTCAGCAGAAGATAAGTGTAATCCTCCTGATGGACAAACTTTAGAAGCATGGACTGAGCATATGTCACATCATCCTGATATCTATAAAGGGTGTCTATAATGAGTACGGAGGATGTTATTCGAAGTGTTTTGAGTAAAAGGAATTATTTGATTGGATTTTTAGTTACTTCTGGAGTTTTATTTTCTTTGTTTTACTATTTGCTTGTTGTTAAAGTTGCAGACAAGGATATTTGGATTTCTGTTATGATGTCTGGAACAGCCTTTGTCACAACAAGCGTATTTAGCATTGTTCTTTTATCGATTTTAACAGGAATATTATTGATGATGATTCTTTACAAATATAACTTATATAATTCTGTCGAGGGAAAGGGCTTTTTTGGTTTTATCGGGGCAGGAATAGGTGCTTTTGGAGTTGGATGTCCGACTTGTGGAGCATTTTTGTTTGGGCTTATTGGAATGCCTTTAGCTTTGACTTATCTTCCATTTAGAGGTCTGGAATTGCAATTTGTTAGCATTATCATATTGGGAATCAGCATATATTTAACTGGAAAATCTATAGATGGCATGTGTAAGGTGAAGCTATGAATTTCAAAAGCATTAGTTGTGATGAGTTTGAGAAATTGATGGGTGAAGGATTTGTTATTAAGGCTCCAATTGAATATCCTGAAGAAATTGAAGGAACTGATTTGATTATTAAATTAGGAGAAAACCTCGATGATTATAGGGCTAAACTGCCCGGTAAGAATAATAAATTGTTAGTTTATTGTTATCGTGGTTTTATATCTAAACATATCTCTGAGCAGTTGGCTAAGTTAGGATATAAGGTTTATGATTTAGGTGGTGGAATGAAATCTTGGGAAGGGAGTGGAAGGGAATTAAAATAATGGGATATGGGTATACTAAAGAAATAAATTTAGGATTTGAAGAAGCGGAAGCCAGAGTTAGAAAAGAATTGCAGAAGGAAGGATTTGGCGTTTTAACAGAGATAGATGTTAAGACAACCTTGAAGAATAAACTGGATGTGGATTATAAAAACTATAAGATACTGGGTGCTTGTAATCCTCCGTTTGCATATAAGGCTCTACAGGCTGAAAAAGAGATAGGATTATTATTGCCTTGTAATGTTATTATTTACAAGGATAAAGATAAGGTTTTTGTGAGTGCTATTAATCCTGCTGAAGCGATGGGGATGGTCAATAATCCTGAATTGAAAGAGATTGCTGGAGAAGTTGGAGAGAAATTAAAAAGAGTGATTGATAATTTATAATATGAAAGGATGTAAAAAAATGGTTAAACAAGAATTGAACGCAAAAGCTTTAGCTTATACTCTTGCGATTTTGTTTGCTTCATGTATGTTGCTCTTGGGTATTTTAGGCAACTTAGGAATCTATATGGGAATGGTTGAAGCAATGCAGAACATGCATTTGTTTTTTAATCTAAGCGTTGTAGGCATAATTGGCGGAATGATTGAAGCAGGTGTTTGGGGACTCGTCACAGGATGGCTTGTAGCTTGGGTTTATAACAAGTTTGTCTGATATTATCATTGTAGGAGATGATGAAAAGGAAAGGATTATATTATTGTGAAGAATGCAAAATAAAAGATAATCTTATCCTCAGGAAAATTTTTAATATCTTGTGATTGAAACCAGTTTCATACAACAATTTAAATATTAGATTTTGAAATAAATATTATGACATTCAAAGAATTCACAAAATCCTTGAGCGGAGGAGAAGCGGAAGGGGAGCTGATAAAAACAATTTTTATATCTCTTGCAGTTTCGGTTATTTTACTAGGAATACTTTACTTCTTTAAATTGAAATATGTTGCTGATTTCAGACCTAAGTATGGGTTTTTCTTATTTTTAGCCATGCTAGGTTATTCTATGATAATTCCTTCTGTAAGGTATGTTCGAGCTTATAGAGAATTTACCTGCATGTCTGGAATGATGATTGGAATGACTATAGGGATGATTGCTGGATTTTTACCAGGGTATTTTATTGGGGCAACGAATGGAATGTTCTGGGGAAGTATGTTTGGAATGGTTATCGGTATAAGTCTTGGAATTTGGAATGGTAGATGTTGTGGAGTTATGGGTGTGATGGAAGGAACAATGGCCGGTTTTATGGGTGGTTTAATGGGGGCAATGACTGCTGTAATGATGTATAATGATAATTTAAGGGCTGCAGGAGTTGTTGTTTTAGCAATATCTGCATTCATACTATTCGGATTGAATTATATGGTGTATCAGGAAACAAGAGAAGCTGAAAGAAAGCATAATGATGGAGAATTATTTGTGATATTTTGGAGTTTTGTTTTAACTGTAGTTACTATAATTTTTATGATTTATGGACCAAGGAGTATTTTATTCACATGAAAATAAAAAAAACAACATTGTATTTTCTGGGTATCCTGGTTATAATAGTAATTGCGGGATACTTTATGGTTGGAAGTTCCAATGTTAGCGTTGTTAATGACAAGGTTATTAATGATAATATTGCGGGAAATGGACAAATACAGAAAGTTTTGATTAGTGAAAAAAATTATAACTATTACCCCTCAGAAATTAAAGTAAAAGCTAATCAGCCTGTTGAAATAACTCTTGATGATAAAGTTGTAGGTTGTTTAAGGGCATTTACAATAAGGGACTTGGGAGTTTCTAAATATGCAAGAACTCCGGATGAAAAAATTATATTTACCCCGAATAAGAAAGGAACTTTTACTTTTTCATGTAGTATGGGGATGGGTTATGGGAAGATTATTGTTGAATAGTATGCTAAAAAGGTCATATATCTATTGGCTTTTAGGCATCTTTCTCTTGTACGTGGCTTTAAACATATTGTTTAGCGGGTTTTATCAGACGATTCCTTTAATATTTGTTTATTCCAAAACAGTTAGCTGGTTTAAACTTGGAGTTTCTATTTCCTTGTCATTGATTATTGGAGTTTTAGTTTCCATTCTTTCTGTTCTGATTTTCATTAGATATAAAGAAAGAAGAAATTGCATTAAAGAAAGTGCTTTGGCAGGTATTGGGACCGTGACTGGGTTTGCGGCAGGAGTTTGTCCTCTATGCGTTGCAGGGTTATTTCCATTAATTTTAGGATTGTTTGGAATATCTTTTACCTTCGCTTCATTGCCTTTTCAAGGATTGGAAGTTCAGGTTTTATCAATAATTCTATTATTTTTAGCCCTATTTTTATTAAGGAAATAGGATACAGAAACATTTAAATAGGCATATGTACCCTATAAACATATGATAAACAAAAGCATATTACACTCATGCCATAAGGAAGGATTTGATGAGAATGAGCTCTATGGGGCGTATAAGATATTCTTCGGGACTCTTGTTTCTGAGCCAAGATTGAAAATAATAAATTTTCTAAGGAAAGGAAGAAAGAATGTCGGTGAAATCATGCAAGAATTGAAGATGAATCAGACTGCGGTGAGCCATGATTTGAGAAGATTAAAGGAATGCGGCTTTGTTCTGTCTGAAAGAGATGGCAAATTCATGTATTATGCCCTTAATGATAAAAGCCTTGGGCCTTTAATGGATATAATCGAAAGCCATATGTCTAAATATTGCATACATATCTTAAGGGATATGAAAGGAGGTAAAAAATGAAAAATAATGAAAACTGGATAATTGCAGTAGTTGTAGTTCTTGTAGTTTTGCTATTCGGAAGCTTCGGCTTTGGGATGATGGGAAGCTATAGGGATTATGGCATGATGGGAAGCTATAGGGATTATGGCATGATGGGAGCATATTGTGGAGGATATGGATACATGGGGATATTCATGATGCTGATATGGGCATTAGTAATAATCGCTCTTGTCTTAGGGATAATGTGGCTAATCAGGCAATTGCAGAATCCTAATCAGAGAAATACAAGGAGGAAAAGATAACGTGGTAAAAGAAATTATCTTAAAGAAGAATAAGTTTTATCAGTGTGAAGACTGCAAATTATTTTATTCGGATAGAAATTATGCTGAAAAATGCGAGGAATGGTGCAAGAAGCATAAGACGTGCAATATTGAGATAACTAAAAATGCTATTAAGGATATAAAATGATAAAACAAAAAACATTTCTGGTCTTTCCGATATTAGTAATTTCATTCTTTCTTAATCTTCTCTGGGAGGTTTCTCATAGTTTGCTTTATGACTGGAGCAAAGCACCTCTTCAGGATAGTCTTAATTTCTTTGTTCCTAAAATATTAATTGCAACATTAGGAGATGTGTTTTATATTTTCATAATCTTATTAATAATCTCTTTATTTAGAAGGGGATTTAACTGGACCCTTTATCCTAAAAAAATAGACTATATCTTTTTGTTAATATCTGGAGTGATTTTTGCTATTCTTATAGAAGCAAGGGCTAAATATTTTGGACTTTGGTATTATACCTCTTCTATGCCATTAATATTTGGAATCGGCTTGACCCCTTTAATCCAGCTGGCAATAACCTCTTCATTAACTATTTTTATAATTGATAAGTTCTTTTATAATAGCAAAATAAAAGGAGGAAATAAAAGATGAAAAAAATAAAGTTAAGCATAAGCGGAATGCATTGCGCTTCGTGCGCTTCAAATGTGGCGAGAAGCCTTAAAGGAGTTTCAGGAGTGAAAGAATGCACTGTCAGCCCTGTGACTAATAAGGCATTTATTGAGGCCGAAGACAACGTGTCTGAAGAAGACATGAAGAAAGCTGTTGCTAAGGTCGGATATAAGGTTGTGAAGGTGGAATGATGGACATTAGAAAAATATTAGACAGCTGGAGTCTGGGGAGCATTAAAAACATAAAAAAGGCTAAAATGGGAGTTGTAAATCACAACTGGATTATTGAAACCTCAAGTGGAAATTACGTGTTAAGAATTCTTCCTAAAGGAAAGAAATTAAAAGATTTAATGTTTGAGTTAAAATATATTGACATTTTGAGCAAGGAAGGATTTGGTTATCAATTACCCTATGCATTAAAGACAAAGAAAGGTGATGAAATTATAAAATCTGGGGAGAATTATATTTGGCTCTATAGGTTTATTGAAGGACATGTCAAAAATTCTTTTGGAGAGGAAGAGCTGAAGGAAATGGGAAAGATGATGGCTAATTATCATAGAATATTAGAAAAGATTAGTCTGAAGAATGGAGCCGGAAAGAGCAAGCCTTATGTTAAGGATTTAATTTTGAAAGAAACTGAAGGCTTCAAGAAAAGTATATTTAATCAGAAAAAAAATAAAGAAGATATAATTTACCTGAAAGAAATTGAGAAACTTTTACCTATATTGGAAAAGTTAGATTCAAGTAAATATGGAAAATTGAAACAATATCCAATTCATAGGGATTTGAATCCAGAAAATGTTTTATGGCAAGACAAAAAATTAATTGGAATTGTAGATTTTGAAAATGTTTCTATGAATGAACCGCTTATAAAAGATTTATCTATTGTTTTGCAATTAGGATGTGCTAAAGATGGAGGAAGACTTAATGTGTCAAAAGCAAGGCATTTTATAAAGGAGTATATTAAATTTAGGAGAATTAGTGTTGAAGAATTAAGGCTACTACCTTCTATAATTACTGCCGCATACATCGAAGATTTCAATTATGCTTACTGGATGTTGAAAAATGATCCAGAAAGAGCAAAATTATACAGATTAAAAAAATATTCTAACTCTGCACAATGGTATTGGAAGAATAATGATAAAATTTCAGGAGTATTGTTAAAATGAAACACTCACACGATATGAAAATGGATGAGCACGCGCATCACGCGCAGGTGCAGGAACAGAGCGTTGAAGAAATGGAGATGCAGAACTGGAAGAAAAAATTGATTTTATCCTGGACATTCACTATTCCTATTGCAATATTAATGATTTCTGAAAGAATATTTGGAATGAGCCTTGTTCCGGAAAAATGGATGATTCCAATAATTTTTGTGCTTGGATTTCCTGTAATTTTTGTATTCGGATTTGATACAATTAAAGGCGGACTGAGGGGATTTTACACATTATACTTTAATATGGATTCTCTTATTGCTCTTGGAACAGTTATTGCATACTTGACAGGATTCTTCAGCTATTTTGGATTTGTAGCAGATTATTCAGGAGTAGCCGCAATGATTATGGCTATATTTACTACCGGAAAATATATTGAAACTAAAGCTAAAGGCAGAGCATCACAGGAAATAAAGAAATTACTTGAGTTAGGGGCTAAGAAGGCAAGAATTCTTAGAGGAAAAGAAGAGATAGAGATTGATATTTCTGAAGTTAAGGTTGGAGATGTAATGATAATAAAGCCGGGGGAGAAAATTCCTACAGATGGAGTTGTTGTTCGCGGTGATTCGGCAGTGGATGAGAGCATGGTTACGGGAGAGAGTTTGCCTGTAGATAAATTAAAAGGAAGTAATGTTATTGGAGCAACAATAAATCAGGATGGGATATTATATGTAAAGGCAAGCAAGATAGGAAAAGACACATTCCTTGCTCATATAATTGAATTAGTTGAAGAAGCGCAGGGAACTAAAGTTCCTATTCAGAAATTGGCTGATAAAATTACAAGTATATTTGTCCCAGTAATATTAGTAATTGCTCTGTTAACCTTTTTGAATTGGTGGATAATTGGAGGGGAATTAGGAAGAGCGATAGGAGTTGGAATTGCAGTTCTTGTTATTGCATGTCCTTGTTCTCTTGGACTTGCAGTCCCTATTTCCTTGATGGTTGGAAGTGGAATGGGTGCTAAGAGAGGAATTCTTATTAGAAAGGGCGAAGCAATTCAGACAATGAAGCAAGTCAAGATTATTGTTTTTGACAAGACAGGAACAATAACTAAAGGAAAACCAGAGGTTACGGATATACATTCAGTTGTTAAGGAGAGTTATTTACTTGAAATTGCTGCTTCATTGGAAAAAAATAGCGAGCACCCAATTGCAAAGGCTATTGTTAACAAAGCAAATTTGAAAAAATATAAGGAAGTTTCCAAATTTCAGATATTGAGAGGTCGCGGTATCGAAGGGAAAATTGGAAAGAAAGACATTGTAATTGGGAATATGACTCTGATGAATGAGAGAAAAATTAATACAGATAAAATAAAAAAAATAATTGAAGAGTTTGAGAATTCTGGGAAGACTACCATGATTGTTTCTGAAGACAAGAAAGTTATGGGAATTATTGCTGTTGCTGACGCCGTTAAGGAAGATAGTATTGATGCAATTAGCAAGCTGAATAAAGAAGGCTATAGAACTGTAATGATTACTGGAGATAATGAGAGAACTGCTAAGGCGATTGCTAAGGAAGTTGGAATCAGAGAAGTTATTGCTAATGTCCTTCCTGAAGATAAAGCAAAGAAAGTCGAAGAATTACAGAAATCCGGATTTGTTGCATTTATTGGAGATGGTATAAATGATGCTCCAGCATTGAAACAGAGTAATGTCGGGATTGCAATGGGAACTGGAACGGACATTGCAATAGAAGCGGGAGATTTAGTTTTAGTTAAAGGCTCATTAGTGGGAGTTGTTGAAGCAATTAATTTGTCTAAGATGACATTCAGAAAAATAAAACAGAATTTGTTCTGGGCTTTTGCTTATAATGTTGTAGCTATTCCTTTAGCCATCGCAGGATTATTACATCCGGTTATTGCAGAAATTGCAATGGCTGCTTCTTCAATAACTGTTGTTACAAATGCTAATTTATTGAGAAGGAAGAAGATTTAAAACTATAGTTCTATTAAATTTTACATGGGTTTTCTTGATTTTTTTAGGAAAAGAAAGGAAAAGGTAAATGAAATTGAAAGAATTGGTTACGATGAAATAGAAAGTTGGAATAAGAACAAGGCTTTGCTGATTGATAATGAAAAGAAAGTTTTTCATGAGTCTATTAATGTACGAGTTTCAGAATTAGTTAAAAAATTGAGAGATGGAACGAGAATTGTGGAAGAAATAGACTGGGAAAAAATAAAAGCAGAGGATAGGATTAAACTAATTGTTAGAGAAAATTTGGATAATTATATGTCTTATTTAGAAAAACTCATTGAAGATTTGGAAGGTCAGGATGAATTTGACGAGAATAAAATGAGGGAAGCGTTTTTGGCTTTTGAAAAGAAGGCAGGAATGAGTTATCAAAAGGCGACTATTCTGATAGGTAATGAATTAGCAAATATTCAGGAAATTATTCGGAATTTTTTTAAGGAATTTGATAAGATGAAGAAAGAGAATAAAAAATTGATAGATAATATTATTGTTATGGAAAGTTTGAAAGAAAAGTTGATAACTGTACGGGAAAGTGATAGAACAATAGCGATTGTTATAAACGGAATAGAGAATGATGAAAAGAACGTTGAGAGGTTAAATAAGAAAATAGAAGAACTGAAAAAAGAGATTATCCTAATTAAAGAAAGTGACAGATATATTTCTTGGAAGGAAAAAAAGGAAAAGTTAGAGGCACACATAATTAAATTAAATATGGAAATTAGATATTTAAGGGATATGATTGACTTTAAAATTCTTGCTAGGATTTGGCATGAAAATGAAGAGGAGATGGAAACTATTAACATGTATAAGTCTAATTTTCAGAAAGGTTTTCAGAAAGACAAATCTGGAATCCTAAAAAAATTAATCCAGACTTTAGAGAATAAAGATAAAATAAATAAGAAGTTGGAAGATGTTTTTAATTTGGAGAGAGAGATTAGAGATTATAAGTTAGAAGTTAACCCTGAAGTTGAAGTTGAAGAGAAGATTGATAAAATGGATAGTGATGTTCAAATTCTGAAAGAAAAAATGTCTAAAGAAGAAAAAAAAGTAGATAAGTTGGCTACTGGAAAGGAAAAGATTATTAAAGAAATTGGCGAAAAATTGAAGAGTTTTAATGTGGAATTGATGGAGTAAGGTTTAAATCATCTAATTCAATTGTTTTGGTGAGAGCAATGACTATAGAATATTTGATAGGTACTTATGGTTACTTGGTCATATTTTTTGGAACTTTTTTTGAAGGTGAAACTGTGCTTGTTGTTGGAGGCTTTTTGGCGCATGGTAGATATTTATCTTTATTTTTTGTAATTTTTTTTGCATTCATTGCGACAATGCTTTGGGATCAGTTATTTTTTCATTTAGGAAGAAGATATGGAAATAAGATATTAAATCTTAAACCTAAATGGGACATTCAAGTTAGAAAATTATTGGTAAAAATAAAAAGAAATACAAAAAAAGTAATGTTTTCTTATAGGTTCGTTTATGGGACAAGGACAGTTATGCCTTTTGCTATTGGCATAAGCGGGGTTTCTCCAAAAAGATATTTTTTCTTTAATTTTATTTATACTTTAATCTGGAGTGTTGGTTTTGGAGTTTTAGGATATTTCTTCGGATATAGTCTGGAGTTGTTTTTAGGAAGAATAAGGTCGCATGAATTGAAAATAGCTCTGTTTATCATTATAGTATTTGCGGTTGTCTGGCCAATTTATAGATATTTTATGAATAGATTAGGCAAGATTGGATCAGCAAGATAGGGATTAGAAGAATTTAAAAACCATAGTCAATTTTCTAAATTATGATTAGGACTGCTTATCAAACTATTCAAAGGTATGTTTCAGGAATTGCTCAAGCCCATAAAAGGCGTTCTGTTAGATCGAAAGTTCAGAGGGTGGATTTAGAACTTAGACAAATTCGAGGTGAGCTTTCTAGACCCATGGCACAAAGAAAGCCAGGCGATATTTACTCACACGTTGAATTGGAAGCTCAAAGAACAAGACTTGTTGCTCAAAAAGAATTATTAGAAAGAGTATATCTTGGAGATGGTGATTCCAGGGATGATATCTGATTACTCGTTTAAAACCCATTCTCTATTATCGTTTAGGTAAACAATCGCCCCTCTAAATAATCCTTGATCTTTATCTAAATTAAGGTGAACATAGTTCATCAAGTCTCCTAATTCTTTGGCTGTGCGTTCATTTGTGGTTTTTGAACAAGTTGCAACTAAAGCATACCTTAAACTGGCAAGAGGTCTTGCTTCTGACTCATAACCTTGCCCCATTCTTTCTTCGGACATTACCCTATAATCATCAGAATATTGTATCTGTTTAGCAAGAGCCCCATCTAGCTGTAATTCAGAAATTCCTTCATGTAGTTTCATTTGTAAGCCCCTAGGAGTCCTATCGTCTTGCCTTATTTCAGGCAAAGCTTGCTCTATCTCTGCTTTTGAGGCATCACAATCAAAGAAGGCATAGGCTTTTCCTGCTCCAAGTGCCCCTGATTCACTCCACTTTCTCCATTCTCTTGTATCATTCTTTTTGCTTTGATTTATCATGATTTACCTATGCTTTTGTAGTATTTAAATGTTACTATATAGTAGTTACTATTTAGAGATATAATGGGGGTTAATTTTAACAACTGACCGATTCGAAAGTCGGATCATATGCCCTCATTCTCACATGATGCTGTTCCTTCTCGCTCAAGTCCCTTACACTGTCTATCCAAAGACCAGCTAATCCACGACTAACTACCCTACCTGTTGGTTCTGAAGCGTAATCAACTTTTGCAGGTTTTGGAATTTTCGCTAATCTGGCTGCAAGCGCATTGAGAGTATCAAATGATTCAACCTTTTCTGGCTCTCCTTGAGCTATAAAATAACTAGTTCTTGTCCCTTGACCTTTCCATAAAAACTCTCGGTCTTTGGCATAAATTCTGGGCTGTTGCGCTGTCATGGGGATTAATTTGATTGGTCGCTTTTAAGGCTATGCATTTATTGGCTTTGTCCGGAGTTAAATAAAT
>DANJ01000019.1 GCA_002497285.1 Candidatus Pacearchaeota archaeon UBA92 | reverse complement strand
TATCCTTGCTGGTCTATTAACTACTTCTCCCCTAACCCTCTCCATAAGATAGGTTGGGGAAGGCTTACTCTTTTTCTTCGGAGGAATTTGCTTCCCAGAGGAATCAAGGTTTAGTCTGGTTAGGAATTTGGGCATTTTTGTTTAGGTTTTTTCTTTGCTAATATTTAGTTTTGCCAGAAACGTTCTTAAAAGCAATACTTGAGGTGGTCGATTTTACAGGTTTTTACTGTTTTTCTTCTCTAATACAAGAAGAATCGCCTAGTTTAATCCGAACATCAAATGACCGTTTTCTCACAGTAGGGTCTTTTGCGTTCTCAAGTTTTCTTAAATATGGAATTGCTTCTTGCATCCCAAGATTACCTAACTGAGTAATTGAAACAGTTGCAATTTCTCGCTTCTCGCTGAAGGAGTTATTAATTAACTCTTCTGCTAAAATCCCTTCTGAGTCGTGTCTTTGAAGTTTAACTTTTACTTTTCCGCGTAAGGCAGGAATTTTACTATTATCAGGATCAGTAAATTCAAAGTTATCCCCTTTTCTTGTCAGGAACACAATACAATACTCTCCCTTTGCTAAAGTTTCAGAAGGACTCATAAGAATACCCTCTGTCTGCTTGAGAAATTCAATCTCGATGTTCTTACCAACCAAGTTGTTTCCTTTAATAATTCTGTCTACACGAAATGAGGCTGTGATGTATCTATAATTGACATTGTGGATTTTTGTTATTCCACCTTCCCTCATCTTTTTTACCTCTCCTTTAACTACTAAACTAGAGCGAGGCAGTAAACATTTTACATCAAGTGAAGCTACTAGATATGCTGAGCAAATTGAACTAAATATCATCACTGCTGCTATTGATATGCTTACTGAAAAACCTACTATTCTAATGTATCTCATTGTTTCCTCCACCCATAAGAAAAATTGGGAAAGGCTTACTCTTTTCCTCTGAGGGAACTTGTCTCCCAGAGGAATCAAGGTTTAGCCTGGTTGGGTTATGAGGCATTTTGGTCTCTTGCCAGCAAATATTTACTTAACCTATCGTTAAGGAGAAAGCTCAATTTGAATGAATTTTCTATTTCGCTGATTCCATTTAAACATCAATTTATCGGAAGCAGGCTCTCCTTCACTATTGGCAACGTAACATGATATACAAGAAGAACTGTTATATTTATTATAATATACAATAAAACCAAATGACGATTCGTTTTTGGAGATATCTCCATTTTTCCCTAAAATTAACAATTTCTTCTGAACATCTTGCATACTCCTTTCTATCGGAGTATCTATTTTGAATGTTTTTCTTTCTTCTTCAGAAGGCTCCAGAATTATTGGTTTTTGCCTTATTGGGGTACCTTGTTTTATCTCCTGCTGTTTCTCAAGCATTAAGTTCTTATATGGTTCATTTAAAAATTCATTTTTCTTCTCAATGTCTTCTTCGCTTGCATATACTTGTGTATACCCCCCTTCATTACTAATATAAAAAAGTAATTTACCGCCGATATCTGTAATTACCAATTTAGATACTGTGCCTTTCACTTTACTTTTTTTTAAGAAGATACTCTCTGGCGTTTTATCGCCAGTTATATCAATCTTTGAATATCCTTCATTTAAATTGGCAAAGTTACCCTGAAATGTTTCACTGGCATAAGTAGAGATAATGAACAGGCCACAAAAAACTCCACATAACTCAAGACTCTTTCTGAATATACGCATATTTTCCCCAAACATAAAAACCTCCTTTAATTTGTCCCTACGCCACGATAGATAGTAGAATCACTTTCTCCATTCCACCAACTGTTATTGCGTGGATTTGAATTTCGGACTACTTCTATTGCACTCCATGAGGCATGAATAACATAACTTCCAGTAAAAATACCTACATGGTCTACTAAAGCATCCTCATCATCGTCCACATACCACATATCTCCTGCTGTTGATTTATTTATTCCTTCTTCCCAAGGTTCTGGATGGTCAGGGACGTTATCTTCATTAACATCATTATCACTACCATCTCTCAAATAAGAGTCATGTAAACCATCTGCTGTTGTGCGAGCAATGTTCTTAACACTGCAGCAAAGTCCAGAACAATCTACTCCATTCTCATAAGTTTCTTCACCCCATACATATGGTACGTAGATATAGGAGGCGGTAAGTGCCGAATCGCTGTTCGCGTCTGAACCTTTAAGGCTGACTCTACGAGAACTACTGCCACCTCCAGACGATTTCTCGTAACCCTGGAAAGTGAAATAAATTCTAAACCATCTTGATCCTTCTCCAAAACTTGCTGAATGACTCCATCCACTCCAATCAAGCAAATTCTCTGTACTCCAATTTAGAGTGTAGTGGTCACTACTTGGATCTACCTGTTTCCACGTTAGACTCACATCTCCCCATTTACTGTTTAACCACTCGTTGCAACTAACCGTACTGCCACCAATTGTCACCTGAGTGGGCAACGAAGAACCTTCATTTCCCAAGTAATATCTATATTCAGAACTATCTACTTTGCACTTAAAAACTCCGTAAAGATCAACAGAAGTTCCAGAAGAAAGAACTTTATTTGTGTCATCAGGTGTGTTTGAGCTGGTTCTAGTCACCAAATATGCACTATCGGGCAGTGGTAATACATTAATATTTTTTGAGTCAGTTTCGTGAGTATCATCACTTTTTTTGCCGATTAACTTTATCTTATGGGTATCATCTTCTGGGTCAGCATAATTATTAGAGGTTTGGTTATCAGTTCCATTCCATTCTATGGTTAAATCGGTTCCAGTGTATTTTGTATATGAGACATCAGTGTATGTTTCTTCATATACTTTGGTAGTTCCATCACTTTTGAAAACTTGGATTTTAACCGAGTCTAATTGAAAATCTTGAGGGAGAATTTTATACTTAATTGTAGTTTTATTTTTAGAAGAATCCGAAGAAAGAGGAATGAATTTATCGGTGGAACCAATTCCATAAACATCAGTTATCTCCACCCTAAACCCCACAAT
>DANJ01000016.1 GCA_002497285.1 Candidatus Pacearchaeota archaeon UBA92 | reverse complement strand
AAAAATCTATTCCGGACAAAGCCCTTAAACCCAAAGCCTTAAAAATCAAGTTAAGCTACCTAAATTATGGAAAATACGACTTTAATTGTGAGTTGTAGGGGGTATCCCCACCTACACGCAAAACGAAGATAATTCTAGTTGTAACTCTAATCCTGGTAAACCTTTTATATCCTATTTAGCTAATATTTTCATGATGGCGGATGTAGTTCAACGGTTAGAACGTACGACTGTGGCTCGTAAGACGAGAGTTCAATTCTCTCCTTCCGCTTTTCTTTCAGGAGACACAAAATGATCTTTGAACCAACAATACCAAAAGGATTTCAGGAATTTCTTCCTCCAGAAAGCCTGAAAAGAGCATCCGTAAAAGAAATAGTTGAAAAATATTTCAAACTTTATGGCTTCCAGCCAGTCGAAACTCCTATGATTGAATTTGATGAACTGATGCGTTCAGACTCTTTAGAAAAAGAAGATGAAGCCATATCGGACAGATTTCGTCTAAAAGATAGAGGCGGTAGGAGTCTCGGATTGAGATATGAATTTACGTTCCAATTAGCAAGGATATTCAAACAAAATCCAAATATAAAACTTCCATTCAAAAGATATCAAATAGGGCAGGTGTTCAGAGATGAGCCCACATCATCTGATAGATTCAAAGAATTCACTCAATGTGACATAGACATCATTGGAGATTCATCAATAGAAACGGAGGCAGAATGTCTTGCTTGTTTCTCAGATATATTGAAAGAATTAAAGATAAATTCAGAAATTCAGGTTAATAACAGAAAACTATTATATTCCATAATAGATAGCGTGAAGATAGAAGAAAAAGAAAATACCATGAGGGAATTAGATAAGATGGAAAAAGTAGGAGAAGACGCAACTAAGGCAAATCTTAGAAAATATGCTTCTGCAACTCAAATCCTCACTCTATTCAAACTCCTCGAAAAACCTTTAGAATTTTTCATAAAAAATCTTTTTGAAGGTTCAGAAGAAATACAAAATTTAAAACAGAGATGTAAAAATTATGGCGTTACAATTAAGTTTAATCCATTTATGATTCGTGGACTGTCCTATTACACTGGAAACATATTTGAAATAAGACGAGAAAATGAAAAAAACTCAATCGGAGGAGGAGGAAGATATGACAAGTCAGTAGGAAAGTATCTTAATAGAGAAATTCCCTCAGTAGGAATCTCTTTCGGATTAGAAAGATTAACCTCAATAGCCAATATAACGCCAGATAACACAAAAACGGTAATAATTTCACTAAACAAAGATGTCCAAACAATAAACTTAGCACAAAAATTACGTAAGTCAGATATATCTTGTAATCTCTTTTTCGGAAAACCAGGAAAGGCATTAGAATTTGCAGATTCCCAAAAAATACCTTTTGCAATATTCATCGGAGAAGATGAAATAGCACAAAAAAAGGTTAAACTTAAAGATATGTCTTCCGGAGAAGAAAAACTTCTAACCGAAAAACAATTGATAAGTAAATTGAAGAAATAATTAATCTATTTGTTTTCCATCTTTCGTTATTCTAACTATCCTTCCTTGTCCAAAACTATTCACTTTAACTTCTACTTCCATATTTCCCCTTTCAACCCTAGTGCCTCTTTCAATAAAATACTGTTCAATCCCATACTCGACAGATATGGTGTTAGCTCTTATTTTGACCACCTTGCCCTTTATAAAATCTCCAGATTTTGGTTTAATCAAAGAAATGTCTTTATATCTCGAAATACCGGAATCATCCTCAGATAAATAAACATATACAATATCCCCTTCTTCTAAATTACCTTGATAAGAAATTTGACCTATTTCGTAACCTATTTGCAAGTAATTTCCTCTTATCAAATCAAATGGATCATATGGTCTAGTTTCTAAAATGATAGTTTTACCTGTAATCAGTGGCCAGGAGGAATATAAAATAAATCCAACTATAATTGCAAACAACACTACAAAGATTACCAATAATCTTGAAACTTCTTTTCTTGTTTTTCTGCTTTTTTCACTAGATTTCTTCTCCATCTTTCTATTAACCAACCTCCGACAATTAATATAATTCCTCCAACTATAAACAATAAACTCAAACCCCCATAATCCCAGTAATCCATAATAAACCCTATATATCTAGTAATAATACCTAACACAAAGAAAGATATCCCTAAATTAACGAGTCTTGGGCTATGTCTCCAAACACCATATCCTATAACGGCCAATATTACCAAAAGCAACATGATATTGGCAAATATCCAAAGAAGCCACAAACCTAATGGTGCATCCCTTCCGACCCCGCCTCTACTAACAGTCCATCCACAATAATTCTGGCTCAAACAAGAATCCCGATTATTATCATACTGCCCACAAGATTCAATCGTTCTATCATATCCAGGAAAATCTCTCCTTGGATTCTCACAACGCGATCTTTCAATATTCCAACTACACTTCATCTTTGACGAAGCAGTTGCGCACGCAGTTACATCCTTAAAATCAAAGCAACTTGATTCGGTACAGTAAGATATTTTTTCCATGCTATTTGTTCCTGTCCCTTCTTCAAAAGAATACACTGTTCTGTTTTCCGCCTTCCATTGACAAACTTTATCTGGAAAGTCTATTGAATTGCATGAACTCTGGCTATTAAAATCGTAACAGCTTTTTTCATCGCACCGACCTAAAGTGCCTGAAATAGCAGAAGCAGAAATGATTAAAATCAGCATCAACAAAAGACCTCCTGCGAAAACAAACACACTTTTAAGCTCCAGTTTTTTTCGATTCAATGCTGTAATCATCCCAACAATCAAGAACAAAAATGCCAAGACTAAAAGTATTGCAATAAATACAAATGACTTTGAAGCGATAATTAAACCATTTGGCCATATACCAGGCAAGAACATTTGGAAACTCATAATATAAGCAAAAGCAAGAAAATAAAATCCAGTCCACCATCTATAAACTCCAGCAAACTTATTGTCTCTTGAATGATGCCATAAACTCAGTCCATAAAACAAAATACCTACGACAAGCAAAACCAAAAGAAATGAACCTATACCATCGTCAAAACCACTAAAAATACCCGATTCCAACAAAGCAAAATGTTGAAAACCAGCCCAAAACAAAAAGGTAGCCATTGCAACAACAAGATTTCCTGATGAATTAAAAATATAAGCCGAAACAAAAACTCCTATCCATGCTAAAAGCAAAAGCATAGAATTAACCTGAAACGAAGTCGACAAATCAAATATTTGAGCTATCAAAAAGATACTTAAAATATACAACAAACCTCCTAATACAATCAATGAATTCCCAATTTTTTCATAATCCTGAATTCTTAAAAGTACGCCGACTCCATAAGATACTCCGATTGCTAGTAAAAGAATAAGAACCTTTAAAATATCATGAATTGAGTTCCAATTTTTAAAAATTATCCAAGCAACACCTACTGCAATTAAAACAGCTCCAATAACTGCAACAATTTCCCCAAAAGAAGTTTTTTCTTCACCAACATTGCCCATAGGATAATAACAGATACTTAACTTTTAAACCTTATTATTTAACTTTTCTTCTGGGGTCTTGTTACCATTTATCATGTCAAATACCCTAATATATAAAAACCTCTTTATCCCATTCTCTAAATGGTTGCAGACCTGTTATCAAGAATTAAAGAAATTCGATTAATTCAGGGAGGTATGGGTGCTGGAGTCTCAAACTGGAGATTAGCTAGGGCTGTTTCTTCTTCGGGCAGAGGTTTAGGGGTTGTTTCTGGTGTTGCACTTGGAAACATTGTTGCGAGAAGACTTGAAGAAGGAGATACAGAAATGAGAGATGCAATTCTCAAATTCCCAGATGGAAGAATTTCAGAAGAGATTATTAATACTTATTTCGTTCCTGCTGGAAAAAGAGATCCAACTCAACCCTACAAACCATTCCCATTTCCAAATCCTAAAGCAGATTCAAATAAAAATGTAACTTTACCAAGAAGATTAGAAGGATTAATAGTCGCTTCAACATTTGCAGAAGTTTCTTTAGCAAAACAAGGACACGATAATCCAGTCGGAATTAATTTGCTTTATAAAATTGAATGGCCAACCCTTCCAGCACTTTACGGTGCAATGTTGGCAGGTGTTGATGCAGTTTTAATTGGAGCAGGGTTACCAAGAACTATTCCAGAAGTTTTAGATGGTTTATCAAGAAACCAACCAGTATTCATGGATGCAACAGTAACCAACGGAGAAAACTATAGATTCCATTTCGATCCAAAAAACATAATAGATGCTCCAATTGAATTAGAAAGACCAACTTTCCTTGCAATAGTTAATGGTCATTTAGCTGCACGAGGAGTCAGCAAGGCTGATGGTTATATTGTTGAAGGGCCAAATGCTGGAGGGCATAATGCACCTGCAAGAAGCAAAGCATTAACTGAATCTGGAGAGCCTGACTTCGGAGAAAAAGATAATTTAAACCTTGAGGCTTTCCAAAAATTCCTAACAAAAAATCAAGGAGAAAAAAGATTACCTGAACAACAACCCTATTGGTTTGCTGGAGGATATGCTAATCGTCTATCAGAAGCGAGACAATTAGGTGCACAAGGAGTTCAAGTTGGAACGCCATTCGCATTCTCATATGAATCTGGAATTCCATTAGATGCAAAAAAAGAATTAATCGGATTAATTATGAAAGGTTGTCGAGTTTTCACAGACCCTCTTGCTTCTCCAAGCGGTTTTCCATTCAAAGTGATACCGATGCCTGGCTCTCTTTCTGACGTAAGAATCTACGAAGGGCGTGCAAGACGCGGTTGTAACATTGGCCATCTAGCAGAAATTGTTGAAATAGATGAAACTTTGACAATGCGTTGTCCAGGAGAACCCATAAAAGATTATGTAAGGAAAGGTGGAAAAGAAGAAGAAACAATTGGAAGAACGTGCCTATGTAATGCCTTAGTATCCACCATTGGTTTAGGAAGTCCAGGAGAACCTCCTATTTACACCTCTGGAAAAGACCATGAAGATGTGATAACCTTAGTAAAGGAATCATTAGAAAACACTGGAGAATTAGTTTACCCAGCTTCAAAGGTTATAGATTATATTCTAAGAAATCAATAAGTTTTTTCGTTTGTTTGAAACTTCTGGATGCTCAAGATTGCAATTCATCTTGTTCAGCCATCTTGACATAATTAAACAACTTTTTTTCCAAAACCAGTAATTTCTTCCATTTCTTCTAAATTATCCTCTTCGTCACTTTTTAATACCTCTTGTTTCATCTGCTCAAATTTTTCAGCATTCTTTTTCATGTACAAGCTTTTAAGCCAAATCCAAATTTCTTCAAAGTTTCCTTCCTGTTCCAACCAAATTTTATGTTGATTGTCTAAATGCAAAAGAGAAACAAATGCATGTATCTTATCATCCCTATTTTTATGTTCAAGCTCTGAAAAAGCAAGCCTTTCTTCCCTATCTACAAAAATCTCACTGATTCGGGTATAAATCTCTTCAATTTTCTCATCAAGATTAATCATATTTATTGGTATAATTGTCTCAGCTTCTCTTTCATACTGTCTCAGAACAACCTCTTTCCTAATTCTTCTATTTTCAGTCTTTATGGCCTTCCCTAAAGCCCCTATCAGCTCCTGTAATGTAACTCTCTTAAATCTTGGGAAAGGTGTTCTTGGAATAAGATTGGGCATTTCTTCATCAAGGTCTATCCTCTCTTGAATATACTTTCTCTCTTCCTTTTTCCCAAATAATACATTATCAAGCCATGGAATCTCCTGATGTAACAAAATCTCTGATTTCATCCTCAAAAGGATAGAGGCAGCCAAAAGAACCTTAGAAGAAACAAAGAAATTGGCTTCCTCTAATTCCCTAACCTTAATCAAATATTTTTCAACTAACAATGAAAGATTAATATCCCATGGATCTAACTGTTCTGAATTAACCAAATCATAGATAATTGCCTGCCAACTTAGACGCTCTCCGAATAATAATTCATGAATTTGTTCCTGCCCAACTTTCTCCTTAGACTCATTCATTGCCAATTCAAACTAGGGCTGTTTATATTAATTTCCAATTTCTGCTTAATTAAAGTTCGTTTAAGCTGGAGAATTTGTAAATGAGTGGTAACATGCCTTTCCATCCTAAAAAGACAACAAAAAACTTGCTGTTCTTATTAGGAAGTTACAACACACCGAAAAGTTTAAATACCCAATCTCTCTCAATTCAATATCACCTCTTTTTCCCCAGAAGAGGACACCCTGTCTATCTTTTTGTTGGATAGAGTCTCCTCTTCTAGGGTTCAAAAAATAATTCTGTTTATAACACAAAGATAAGGCACAAAAATCTGCCCTCTATCAGTGTAAAAATGAAAACAGAACAAAAATTAGATTAGGATTAGAGGTGATTACCTCTTGTCTTCTTTTCCTTTAAATTCAGTATAATGGCATTTTCCACAATGCATCCTATTCTCTCTATCTGCCAAAAATACACCAGGCCCACACCTTGGACAATGTGGTTTCCTTTTAACAACATCTCCAGTAATAGTATAATGCTTGTATTTTTTAGAACTAGGTTTGTTTACGTGTTTCTTCTTACCTTTCTTATCTTTATTTGACTTTGCCATTACTTTTTCTTCTCCTTTTTCTTTGGTTCAGTCTTTTCTAAATCTTCCTTAGACTCATAAATAAATGCTTCAATCATAAATTTATCACTCCCGAAAAACCCACTAATCTTCTTAATTGCAATTAAATCTAAATTCGCTTTTAACTTATCAACGATTGCATTTTTAGCGCCTTCTTTTCCAGGGTTTTGCGAAGAATCAATTTCTAAAACAACTTCCCTTCTCTTCAATAAAGTATTTTTAAAATCTTTTTTAATCATCTTAGTCTAACTGCGAATTCTCCTTTTTCTTTAAGAGCTAAATTTTTAGCAATTTCAGACTGTTCTGGGTTGAAAACTATTACTTTCCCTTTAAAAGTATCTGAACCTTCTGTATTACCACACTTAGAACATTTAGCTCCAGTGTATATTGTTTTGCAAACTTTACATGCTTTTTCAACAGCCATTTACTTCTTGCTCCCTTTCTTTTTCTTCTCTTTGGAATTTTCTTTAGATTCAGGTTTAGAACTTCTATCTTTCTTTCTCTTCTCTTCGTCCAACCATTCTATCTTTCCCAAACCAGGCTGTCTCATTGTCAAACCAATTTTTGGTTCTCCACCCTTAAAACTAATTGCAACAATTCTTGCTATACAGTTATCTCCTTTACCTAAACTTCTTTTAGTATTCTTTCCAGATAAAGTGCCTGTTTTAGAAACAGAAACATAATCCTCCATCGTCTGAGAAATATGAATCATTCCCTGTGCAACTCCTAAATCCATAAACGCGCCGAAGCTTGCAATTTCTGCAATAGTGCCATGAACAAGTTCATGCAATTCTGGTTTCCAGACAAGAACCTTAAATTTAGATTTGTAAAAAGCAGCACCATCTCCAGGAATTATAACTCCGTCCCCAACCTCTCCCACAGAAACGACACTTATAACATAACCTAATTCTTTACTTACAGAATTAACATAACTCTCATTCAACTGCTTTTCAACGGACTCATGAGTGGGCAACCCAAAATGCTTCGGCTCAACCCTTACATGGTCTTCAACTTCTGCTAAATAGAACATCTTGTTATTGTGAGAAAAAATGGCTTTTTAAATCTAACTATCCTTCAACACCAATCATCCCTTTAGCCTTGAAAATAATAACCTTTCTTGGAACTGCCCTTTTAATCACATTATCAAGCGTTGCAATATAATATCCTTCAATGCCCTTCTTAATAAGCCATTCATCTACTTTTCCTTCACCCATGCTTATTTTTTTTACTTTATTCTTTTCAATCATTTCCATAGCCATGTCTATAGCGAGTTTGTCTTCTCTTGAAGTCTTGTTTTTAAATCTTAAGTCTTTCATTTCTTGTAAGACCTCTCTTGGAATTTGTATTCTAAACCCTTGTTCTTGAAGCTGAGAAATAAAATCGATTCTCCCTCTAACACAAGAAATAATAAAACTGCTATCCAATAAAACATTCATAATATGCAATGGTATGTTTCGTTTATTAACCTTGTGAAAGTAAAATCTAATATATTCAAAATGCAATCAATAAAATCTAGTTAACTTTAAATAGCATACCTCCTTTTCTATATAATGTCCGAAAAAGAGCATTTAATAATGGTTCTTAAAGAAACTCAATCTGCCTTATTAACAAACAATTCAATGAAATTAGAACATCTGTCTGACCAAACAATTCACTCAGCTTCTATAGATCAACATACAGATTCCATAACCATCGCAGTTATAATCTACTCATTGAGCAAAATAATATCTAAGAAGGATTATCTTCACGTAAAAAATTGGGACCTTTCAGTAAAAAAGATAAATGCTCTGATTAATCTTGCAAACAGCTCACTTGAAGGAGATGATTTTGAAAAGTACACTTCTTATTTAGAACAATTAAGAAAGTCAATTTCAAACTTATCCATAAATCTTAAACCTTATATTCAGGATGTCTTAAAAAAAGCTTCAATAAATAAAGCCTCGAAAATATACGAGCATGGAATTTCTCTTTCCCAAACAGCAAAACTTCTTGGAATAAGTTCTTGGGAATTGTCTGAATATATAGGGCAAAAATCAATTTATGAAAAACAATATAATCTAACATTAAATATAAAAAAAAGAGCAGAAATGGCTCTAGAATTCTTCAGTTAAAATGGTAAAAAAAATTCTAATACTTGATTCAGGTCCAATAATAAATTTCTCGATGAATTCTCTTCTGTACTTATTTGAGAAGATTGATTCAATTCCTGAAATGGATATAGTCATGACTAATTTTGTCAGAAAAGAAGTTGTGGATTATCCATTAAACATAAAAAGATTTGAGCTAGATGCATTGAGAGTAAATGAACTAATTCAAAAAAAAATAATAAAGACTCCTACAGATTTCGGAATTTCAAATGAAGAAATCTCTAAATTAACACAAAAGATAATTTCAGTGATTAACTTAACACTAAAAGCAAATAATCAGTATATAAAAATAGTCAGCGATGCAGAAGTTTCTTGTCTTGCCTTATCTCTATTGCTAAATAAAAAAAATATTGAAACCATGATAGGTATAGATGAGAGAACAACAAGAATATTATTTGAAAAATCAGAAAACCTCGAAGAATTGATGTCGAAAAAATTAAAAACAAGAGTAGTAATAGATAATAACGAATTCAAAAAATTTGGAATCTTCAGATTCATACGTTCATCAGAAATAGTATATGCAGCATACAAAAAAAACCTAACTCTAATAAAAGGAAAAAGGGCCCTTGAAGCGCTTATATTTGCAACAAAATTCAAAGGCTCCTCAATTTCTTTTGAAGAGATAGATAAATTAAAAAGATTGTAAATGGGCACGGAGGGAATCGAACCCCCGGCTTCTGGTCTGGAGCCAGATATTTTACCATTAAACTACGCGCCCATATCTAAACCAAAATATCAAGGGTTTTAAGCTTTACTAGCTCTGGAAATCTTTATAAACATCTTCCACCTAAAAGCTATATGGTTAAAAAAAGAGTGTCAAAAAAGAGAACTAAAAAAAATGTGTCTGGCAAAATTGAAGATAAATTAGTTCAAAATATGGTTGAACTGCAAAAACTTCATGTTAATTTAGCAGAAAGATTCGACAAACTAACTGATCAAGTTGGTAATCTTTTAGCTTTATTCGAAAATTCTGCAAGAACTTTTGCAAAAAACCCCGGTCTTGATATGGTCAGTAAAGATCAAGAATTTCTGCAAAAAATAGACCGTCTGCTTGAACAGAATAAGGTCTTAGCAAAGGGTCTTACCTTGATGGAATCAAAATTAAGAGAAAGAATGTATGGGACGCATATTGGAGAAGATATTAGCACCGGAACTAATCTCTAATGAAAAGCAAAGAAAATCACGAACTAAGAGCACTATTTTTAAGAGAATTCACAAGACATCTTATTCTTAATTCTATTCCAAGGGAAAAAACAATACAAAAAACAAATGAAGAAAAGAGACCTACAAATTTAGTACAAAATAATCGGTTTCAAGAGAAAATGATAGCATCCCCTATGACAAGGATAGCCCCTGATATTATGCCAATTCAAAAAGAGTATCTTTCTCAAATGGTTAAACCTCTGCCTGGTTATAGTGACCTCAAAAAACTAAACATCTTAATTTCAGACCCTAGAATAAATCAGATAGATTGTTATGGACCAAATAAAGAAATACTTGTGAAAATATCTGGTACGACTCAAAAAACAAGAACAATATTAACAAAAGAAGAAATAATTGAAATAATAAAAGAATTCTCGGATAAGACGAGAATACCTCTGATAAAAGGAGTCTTTAGGGCAGCTCTTGGAAACTTAATCCTGACAGCGACTATATCTGATTTTGTAGATACTAGATTTACCATACAAAAAAGAACACCATTTCAACAACAAATTCAAAGATAATTAGTTAGAAAAAACAATATTGACTTCATCCTTATTAACTTTGACATTGGCAACAACTTTCTCACTTTCAGAATCAATTACTTTAACCTCATTTCCTGATTCAGATTTAGCACGTTCAAAGACAAGTTCTCTTTTAGGACAAGAAACTTCTGTGTATTTAGTGCCACAAGAACTAGAACATGAAATCACATTTGAAGAAGAAGTCTCTATTTCTCCAGCTAAAATCTTTCCAGAATCAAAATTTGAAGAGCAAGAGTTAATCGTACAAATAACATTTCCACAATCAAAAGATTTCTCAAGTTCGACCAAATTCTCATTACCAGTCCCAAGAATATTACGCCCATTTTCAGAGAAGGGGATATAAGCTCGATTGTTAATTAAAATCTCTCCCCTTAGAGTTTCTAAGGAACTCGTAATCTCACTTCTATCGCTTACAACTAAACCTAATTTTGTTAAAGGGATTCTTAAAATATCCCCCTTATATCCCAAAACATTCTCATTATAATGGCTTACAATTTCTATTTTTCCATCAATTAAATTAAGCTCAATAAAATCTTTATTCACTAAAGAGCCGTCTAAAAGTTTAGCTTCCTTTATATTCGCTCCTAAAATATTGGTACTTTCAAAATAAACAGACTCTTTTGAAACAGTCGCACTAACTTCAATAGGGTAAGAATTTTTTGTCTTGACACCTAAGTCCGTAACTGCGTTACTTGCACTGCTGGAAACAGAAGAAGAAGGAGGAGGAGGAGGAGGAGTACTTGTAACAAAGCCTATAAGACCCTTGTTTTGAATTATCTCTTCACTGGTAAAAACTTCCAAGGAAACCTGTACTTCAGGATAAAAATCTACTTCTCTAGCTTTTCCAATTTCAGCATTATCTAATAAAGAAACAATGGGTACTTTAATTTTTTTTCCCCCAAAATTAACAATAACAAAGGAATCTAAAGGTAAAGAATCCTCTTTAGTATCTATAATTAAGTAACCTTTAAGTGTGTCTCCCAATTTAAAACTTGGACTCTCGAATTCAAACTTAGAGACTATATTTCCAGTAAGGCTTGCTTGATAAAAAATAAAATAAAATAAAATAAAAATAACTAAGGTTAAAAGAGAAAAAGAAAGGTATTTTTTATTCATGAGAAAGGCAATAAACAATTCTATATAAGCTTTATCAACCTAAGAACTTAAATAAACAGGAACGGCAAATCTAAACGTAGGTCGGACAACTCCTCTCCAAGAATATTCAAATAAATTATCAGAAAGTCTGCCCCTTTTCCCAAAAGGCAATTCTTTTATAGGGGCTTCAACCAAAACTCCATCAAAAACATGTCCCCTATATTCAAGGGTCTCCATCTGAATGCTATGTTTCTCAAATATGGAATCATAAACATTTCTTTGTGTGGTTTTCTTAGTCCCTTCTTCATTGACACGTAAAGAAGCAAGCTCTTCGAGCTGTGTATCCATCGCCCTTGTAATCTTGCCTATATGGTCTCCATCAACATTCGGACAGAAAGCAAAGAAAGCAACACATTCATTTCCAGATTCTCCACTAGAATACTTTCTAAAGCCAAGGATTTGAGTCTGATTAGCCACTCTGATTAGAACCCTATTCTTGTATCTATCAACAGAATTAGCAGAACCTCCCGCAAGTTTGGTGTTTCCAAGCCTGTTTGTTCGATACCAATGTTCCATTTCAGAAGCAAGCTGTGCAGGTTCTCTCATTTAATAACCTCTTAAACCAGATTAAAAAGCATTCTTATACTGTAGCAACACAATTAAAAAAGACATTTGCATATGAAATGTATGAAAAAAAAGATAGTCTTATCTCTTGGAGGGTCAATAATAATCCCTAAAGAAGTAGACTATAAATTTCTAAACAAATTCAAAGAAACATTAAGAAAAAACTACGGGAAATATCAATTTGTAGTTGTCTGTGGAGGAGGGATAATAGCAAGAAAATACATTACTGCACTCAAAAAACAAGGAAAGTCCTTGAAAGAACAGTCTCTGGCAGGAATAAGAGCGACAAGAATGAATGCCTTATTTATGACACAATTCTTTGGAAAAGAAGCAAATGAAACACTTCCGAAAGACATGAAAGAAGTAAGAAGTAATCTTAAACAAAATAAAGTCGTTTTCTGTGGAGCATTAAGATATGCAGATAATGAAACTTCAGATGGAACTGCCGCAAAACTAGCACACTTTCTAAAAGCAGATTTCGTAAATCTTTCCAATGTTTCAGGACTATACTCTGCAAATCCCAAAACTCATAAAAATGCAAAATTCATTCCAAAAATAACTTGGGATGACTTTGAAAAGAGGGCTCTAAAAATAAAATACAAGCCCGGACAACATTTTGTTTTGGATCAAAAAGCTGCAGTAATAATAAAAGAACACAAAATAAAAACGTACCTTATCGGTCCAGATATGTCTAACATGTTAAAAATTTTAAAGAGTGATTCTTTCCACGGAACATTAATTTATGGATAATAATATGAAAATTATTGATGAGAAAAACATTGAAAAAACCAAGCAGATTATTAGGAAATCCCCGCATCCAATTATAATCTTAGGACAAGAAGACGATTATAACCGAAAACTATTGGAATATGGAAATTTTGACATCCTTCTCTCTCCTGAAGCCAAAACTGGAAACGACAAATTAAAGCAGATGAATTCAGGAATAAACAACGTCACTGCGAAAATTGCTGTAAAAAATAGAGTAAAATTTGGCTTAGATTTGGAGGAAATAAAGAGCTTAGACAAAGCGAATAAAGCTAAAAGACTGGCAAAAATTAGACAAAATGTTAAAATTTGCAGAAAAGTAAAGGCGATTATAAAAGTAGTACATTCTGAATCTAAAGAACAAACGAGGGCTTTTCTTTTAAGCATGGGTGCATCAACAACTCAGATAAAACAATCTTTTGATTAGTCACCACTATCTTATACAACACAAGCTTTTTAATACCTTATTTATTCTATCCTCTGTAAAAGATGGAAAAAATTATTGAATCCCTTTCTCCAATAGAGCTAAAAATAGTGCCCTACCTAAACAGACCTCTAAACGAAATAATAGAAAAATCTGGCTTAGATAAAGTATCTGTCTTAAGGGCCTTGAAATTCCTTGAAAATAAAGAACTTCTGAAAATAAAAAAGGAAAAGAAAGAAATAGTTGATTTAGCAACAAACGGAATATATTATCTAAAAAATCATCTTCCTGAAAGAAACCTTTTAGCCCTTGTTTCTGAAAATAACATAATTCCCCTTGAAGAAGCAAAATTAAAAGCTAAACTTTCCGACAATGAATTTAAGGTATCTCTTGGCGTACTAAAAAGGAAAGCACTCATAGAAATAAAAAACGGAAAGATATTTTTAACAGCTTCCAAACAAGAAATCTCAAAAAAAACATTAGAAGAGCAGTTCCTAGAATCTCTTCCTCTATCAATTGAAAGTCTTAAAGAAGAAGAAAAATATGCCTTGGATTCCTTAAAATCAAGAAAAGAAGTAATTGAAATAAAGGAAGAAATTTCTTATTCCTTCGAATTAACAGAAAATGGGAAAAAAATAGTAGGTAAACAAATAAAATTAGATTTGATCGAAGAAATAACTCCAGAAATAATAAAAAATTATTCAAGAAATCAAAAATTCAGACATTATGACCTTAAAGCACAAGTACCAAAAATTTTCGGAGGAAAAAGACACTTCGTAAATCAATCAATTCTACGCGGAAAAAGAATATGGCTCGACATGGGCTTTACAGAGATGTCCGGAAATATGGTTCAGACATCTTTCTGGAATTTCGATGCACTTTTCACTGCACAAGATCATCCAGTAAGAGAATTACATGATACTTTCTTCATAAAAAAAATTCAAGGTAAACTTCCAAATAAGGAGTTGGTAGAAAAAGTAAAAAGAGCCCATGAATCAGGGTTAGATTCAAGCAAGGGTTGGGGATATAAATGGAACGAAGAAGAAGCAAAGAAAGTTGTTTTAAGAACCCACACAACATGTCTTTCAGCTCAAAAATTATTCTCTCTTAAAAAAGATGAGATTCCTGGAAAATTTTTCGCAATAGGGAAAAACTTTAGAAACGAAACCGTAGATTGGAGTCATGGTTTCGAATTTAATCAGACAGAAGGCATTGTCATTGACCCAAACGCAAACTTTAGACATCTAATCGGATATCTTAAAGAATTCGCAGAAAAAATGGGCTATAAAAAACTAAGAATTCAGCCAGCTTACTTTCCCTATACCGAACCTAGTTTAGAAGGTGCAGTCTGGAATGAAGAAAAGCAAACCTGGATGGAAGTTCTTGCAGCAGGAATATTCAGACCAGAAGTTACAATACCTTTGCTCGGAACAGCCCTTCCAGTTTTAGCATGGGGTCCAGGATTTGATAGGCTAATGATGGAAGCTCACGGAATTAAAGACTTAAGAGAATTATATAAAAATAACATCAAAATACTGAAAGAAAAATCGGTGTTAATATAATGACAAACGTAGTTTTCCAAAGAAAAGATATAGAAAAAGAGATAAAATTAGATGAGAAAACAATAGAAAAAATAAGTTTATTTGGAACGCCCTTAGAAAGAATAGATTCCAAAGAAATAGAAATTGAAGTCTTCCCAAATAGGCCTGATTTAATTTCAAGTCAAGGATTTATAAGAGGATTCAAGGCATTTTTAGGAAAATCAACAGGACTGAAAAAATACCCTTTAATCAAACCCGAAAAGAATTTCAAAGTCATTGTTGAAAAGTCTGTAAAGAACATCAGACCTTACACAGTCTGTGCAATTGTCAAAAATCTTCTTTTAGACGAAGAAAAAATAAAAGAAATAATAGAATTACAAGAAAAGCTTCATCTTACAATAGGAAGAGAAAGAAAAAAAGTAGCTATCGGAATATATCCTCTGGAAAAAATAATTCTCCCAATAACTTACAAAGCAATGAAACCCGCAGACATTAAGTTTAGACCTCTTGATTCAGATAAAGAAATGACTGGATTGCAAATACTTCAGAAACATCCTACTGGAATTAAATATTCAAACTTGCTAAAGGGATTTAAGGAATTTCCAGTATTCGTAGATGCAAAAAACAAGATACTATCAATGCCTCCAATAATAAATAGTGAGGAAACTGGAAAAGTTACAAAAGATACAAAATCGGTTTTCGTAGAATGTTCAGGCCAAGATATTAATACACTTAAAAAAGTTCTAAACATAATAGTAACAACTCTAGCGGAAATGCAAGGAAAAATATATCAAGTAGACATGCACGATGATAAAAAGTTTCTTTCCCCAAATTTTGAACCTGATAAGATAAAAATATCTCTTGAAAATATAAATAAGTTACTCGGATTAACCCTTAAACAAAAAGACATATCTGGTCTTTTGGCAAAGATGGGTTACGACTACAAAATAGACATGGTATCAATCCCCCCATGGAGGACAGATATTATTCATGAGGTAGATATAATAGAAGATATCGCGATTGCTTACGGTTATGATAATTTTATTCCAGAGATACCAAATATATACACAAAGGGTCAAGAATCTAAGGAAAGCAAAATAAAAAACAAAATAGCAGAATTACTTATTGGGCTTCAACTTACCGAAATATCCACATACCACTTAATAAAACAGGACGAAGTAAAAATGATAAAAAACAATAGAATTATTGAGGTTCAAAACTCGAAGACAGATTATAAAATACTCCGTCCAAATTTATTAATTCCAACATTACGTATTCTTTCAGAAAATCTAGATAATGAATATCCTCAAAAATTGTTCGAAATAGGGAGAGTCTTTAACATAAATGAAAAAAAAGAAACTGAAATTGAAGAAAGGGATAATCTGATAATTGCATTAACTCCTGCAAATTTCACAGAAGCAAAACAAGTGCTCGATTACTTATTCAGAACATTGTCTATTGAGTACACTATCAACGAAACCGATATTTCTGGACTTATAGAAGGAAGAACAGGAGAAATAATTCTTAACAATGAAAATATAGGTTATATTGGAGAAATACATCCAAAAACCTTAAACAATTGGCATCTTAAAATGCCGATGTCCGTAATAGAGATAAATCTGGAAGGAATTTATAAAACATTTAACTGAAGTAACTTTTTTCCTTTTTTATAGAATCTGCCTTCCAATTTGTTTCAACAAAATTTATTATTTTAATTAATTCCCCTTTTGAGTCTTTCCAAATATTGATTATTTTTTTAATACTATCTGCTTCATTTTTTTCAGAATACTCAAATTCGCTTTTCAGACCATCGAGTTCAAGTTCTATAAATTTCTGATATATACTTTGAAGAATTTTTATTTCTACGTCAGTCATTCCCTTAGAAAAATGCATAAATGCAAACGGAGCCTGTGAAGGATTGATAAGCATTTCTATAAACCTAACATAACCAACAATCTTGTCCATCATTACCTTTCTTACAGATCTCAAAATAGTATAACTCTCCCTATCAATTCTTTCAATTTCAAATTCATCATTGAGTTCATCAAATCCGGGTAAACCATAATTTTTAGCAACACCCTCATACTGATTTTTTAAATCATTAAGCTCCATTTTCACTATTCACCCACGCCCTTTATATAATTAACTAAGCCTCTACCGGGGGTTGAACCCGGGACCCCCACATTACCAATGTGGTACTCTACCACTGAGCTATAGAGGCGTTTCAATCAAAAACAAGAACTCTATAAAAAGCTAACTATTGAGATCGATATCATAGTCTGTAGGGAGCCATTCAAACTTAACTAAATAGCCTGTAAGCTCGACACCCTGATTAAACATTGTATTAATCCATCCAGAATAGTAATTAAAAAATATATCTCTCTCCCCAGAATCAGTTAGATGAATATTATTGTTACTTATTATGAAAAGAGCACCTAAAAACAGCAATTTCACAACTACAATGAGTATTTTCATTATCCACGTCCAACACTAACATTTGTCCAATCCTGCTTCACGGCATAGCCTCCAACGTTCGCAACATTGCTAAGAATTCCTTTAAACCATCCAAAATAAACCTTCCCAGCATTCATAATCCCATCAAAAGAAGTAAAATGCAAATCAGAAGCAGTACTTACCCTATAAATTGAAAAAACTAAAAACAAAACGAGTGCAACAGTCACAAAAAAGAAAAAATATCTTCCTGACAAATTAATGAAATAAATGAAATCTTGAGACCTAAATATAGCCATAGCTCCAACAACAACAATCACCCCTATAATCAACCATCCTGCTATCATACTAAACAAAAAGCTATCTAATATAAAAACTTTCCCATTATATTCTACTCAGAGTCATTATTGCCAAAACAACATCTATTATTGTAAAAGTAATAAACAGTAACTTCTCTACTATTCCACCCGTTTTAACAACTCCAGTTGACCTTGTTTTAAACGGCCAAAATGGTCTTATTCCAGCTTTTGTGAAACTATCCGCAAGCAAATGAAAAGAATAACCCATAAAAAAGGGCAATGCAACTATCGGATAAATAAACGCTATAATGATAGAAACTCCAACGCAGAAAGTATAGGTATGCAAAATTCCCCTTGGGTCTGTATCTTTTTGAGAATTAGAAAACTCTTTTCTTCTAAATTTAGGAAAAAATACATCCGCATCAGGCAGTAAACTTGAAATTAAAATTATGGGGACAAAGATAAATTCATAGTTAACAAACGGAAGAAAATAAAGCCCAACGGCAATTCCAATAGCTAAGTGTGTTCTTAATAACATTATAAGAAAAGACAAGAAGGAAATATAAACCTTTTTAAGCTATCCAAATTATATTTCCTTGAACGTATAGCCCTGTAGTCTAGTGGTCAAGGATGTCGGGTTCTGGGCCCGGAGACCCCGGTTCGAATCCGGGCAGGGCTATTCTATGGAACTGAGCGAAGGCGAGGTTCAATTAATTTACTAAATGGCATATAGTTTTATTAAGCACCCAAATTTTAAGAACCTATGAATCGCAGGTCTCAATACAAAGAAGACTTATATCTCGATAAATATCTTGATCTTGTTAGTACTAATCGAAGAATAAGAGAATATTCTGGTGAGAATCCTAAAGAATATAAATTACTATTAAGAAAGAGAAAAAAATTAGTAGATTTGTTAAACACTGAATCAGAAATAATGCAGCAAAGACAAATTATGATTTCTATTAGAAAAGAATTAAAGGAGAAAGCATAATCCTTTTAAACCAATTTTATCTCATCAATATATGCTCTTGTAGTCTAGAGGCCAAGGACACCGCCCTCTCGAATCAAGATACGCAGAGGAAAGGTCGATGAGACTATACCTCAGCCTTCTTTAAGGCAGGCTCTTTTGAGCCATCACCTGCACTCAAAAAAGAGGTGATGGAGAACGGCGGAAACCCGGGTTCGAATCCCGGCAGGAGCATTCTTATATACTGAGTGAAGATGAAGTTTCATGGCTACTGCTGGCTTGCCGGCAGGAGCATCCTATTTGTATCTTACAAATTCTAAAATATCCGTCGATAAAACAAATTCAAACATAAATATATAAATACCTGCTCTGATTTCTAACTTCATGGATGAAAAAAAAGAGGTACAGGTCAAAATTCTGAAAAGCAAGGAAGATGAAAAAGTTTCGGATGAAGAATTTCTAAGCGTATTACGTCTTGTATCTCCAGGAACTAATTTTAGATCTGCTCTGGATGGAGCACTAAAATCAGGAAAGGGAGCTTTAATTTTGATTGAAAATGAAAGTACAAACGAGACTATAGAAGGAGGTTTCAAAGTCAACTGCCGTTTCACACCTCAAAGGCTTATAGAATTAGCGAAAATGGATGGGGCAATAACTCTTTCAAAAGATATGAAAAAAATACTTCAAGCAAATGTTCTTCTTGTACCAAACAGCAAAATATCAAGTTCAGAAACAGGAACAAGACACAAAGCAGCAGAAAGGACAGCAAAACAAACAAAAAGTTTAGTAATAGCGATTTCAGAAAGAAGGCATGAGATAACCATCTTTTACAGGAATAAGAGGTACATTCTAAAAGCTACAGAAGATATTTTAAGAAAAGCAAACGAAAATATTCAGCTCCTTGAAAAACAAAGAGAATTATTTGATATTAACTCAGAAAGATTGAATAGTTCAGAATTAAGAAATTATCCCAGTTTGAAAAATGCATTAAAAGTTATCCAAAAGGGGAGGCTCATAGAAAAAATTTCGGAAGAATTGAAAAAAACAACAATTGAATTAGGAAATGAAGGCGCATTAATTAAGACAAGGTTGAAAGAAATAGCAAGCGGAGTTGAAAAAGAAACCAGTTTAGTAATAAAAGATTACACTAAAATTGACCTTAAAAAAACAAGAACAATTTTAGAATGTCTAACTTACGACGAGCTTATAGATGAAGAAAATATATTGAAATCTCTCGCTTATGAAGGTACTGCTATCAATAACACAATAAAGGGCTGGAGGATGTTATCCAAAACATCCCTACTTGAACAGGACATAGCAGAAATACTGAAAGAGAAAAAAAGCTTAGGACAAGCAATAAATTCAAGTGTTAAAGATATAGCTAAATTAATCGGAGAAGAAAAAGCTCAATTATTCAAGGGAGAAATAGAAAAAATAAAACTAAATGTTTATTGAAGTTTAAGCTTCCCATTCTGCCAATCCCTCACAATTGATGCTGCGGCTCTCTGCTCATCGATTTCTCCTTTCTTAAGCAAATGCCCTTTCTTTATAGCAATTTCATTAAACAGTTCATAAGAATCCTCTCCTTTGAGTCCATAAATTTTACTCCCAGATTTAACAAAAATTTCTATAATTGCTAAAGCTGCCTTTTCAACATCCTTCAATTTCCCAGGATCCTTAACATTTATCAAAGCCAGTTTAATTTCATCCCACTCATCTATTGGAATTACCCCAGGGCTGTCAAGAATTTTAAGATTAGAAAAAGAAATCCATTGAATACCTCTTGTAGTTCCAGCTTTTTTTGCAACCTTTGCACTCGCTCTTCTTATTAAAGCGTTGACAATACTTGACTTCCCTACATTAGGATACCCTACAAAGCCAACTCTCAATCTAGGAAATTTAGATTTTTTTGAAGTCATCTGCAGTTTTAATCTTAGCTCTTTTATTCCCTTACCTTTTTTCACAGAAATAAAAAAAGAGCCCTTATTTTCTTTCTTAAGCTTGTCAAGATATCTACCCGGAATCAAATCAATCTTATTGAAAACTATAATAAAGTCCTTGCCTCCCCTATCAACAATTTCCTTAATTTGGCTATTTCTAGACAATTCGGGCATCCGAGAATCAATTATTTCAATTACTACGTCTGACTCATCAATAACTGTATAGACGCTTCTCCAAAAACTCATGTTCATAACGATGCAACAAGGTTTTTAAACCCCTTCTTCTAAAAACCCCTATGAAAAGATCCTCAAGAAGATGGAAAAAAAAGCGTCAAATGAGATGGAAATGGCAGAGAAAGAGACTCAGAAAGGAAAAAAGAAAGAGACGCCTACATAGAGAAAGAAGCGCTTAAAAATTGCTAAATCTTAGTTTAATAACAATAATACTTAAATAGCAACATTGTTAAATTTCGTTATGAGTCAAAGTGATATCTGGACTGAAAAATATAGGCCCTCAGTATTTGAAGAAGTGGTTGGACAACAGGAAATAGTGAAAAGAACACATTCACTTGCTAATGCTATGAATATTCCTCATCTATTATTTGCAGGCTCCGCAGGAATAGGAAAATCAACCCTCGCATTAATAGTTGTAAAATCATTATTTGGAGATTCATGGAAAGATAATTACTTAGAATTAAACGCTTCAGATGAAAGAGGAATAGACGTTGTAAGGCAAAAAGTCAAAGATTTTGCAAGAACAAAGGCACTAGGAAAAGTCCCATTCAAAGTAATATTCCTTGATGAAGCTGATGCCCTGACTAAAGAAGCCCAGCAAGCCCTAAGGCGAACAATGGAAAATTACACTAACACTTGCAGGTTTATTATGTCCTGCAATTACTCCAGTAAAATAATAGACCCTATACAATCAAGATGTGTAGTCTTTCGGTTTAAACTTCTAGAAAAAAAAGATGTGACTACTGTAATAAAAAGGATAGCAGAAAAAGAAAATATAAAGATAACAGACGAAGCAATAGAAACTTTATATGAAGCATCTGAAGGAGACTGCAGAAAGGCAATAAATCTTCTACAGGCAACAGCATCTATTTCTCCAGACATAAACTCAGAGATGATAAGTCTAATAGTTTCGAAATCAAAACCTAAAGACATTAAAGTTGTCCTAGACTACGCCCTAACTGGGGATTTTGTAAAGGCAAAAGAAAAATTGTTAGACGTAATGCTTACCGAATCAATTGCAGGAACAGACATAATAAAAGCGATACAGAAAGAAATATGGAATCTAAATATAGAACCTGAAATAAAAGTAAAACTTACAGAAAAGACTGGAGAAATAGAATTTAGACTCGTTGAAGGAAGTGACGAATTCGTACAGCTAGAATCATTATTGGCTTCATTTGTTCTTGCTGGTTTAGGAAAGGGGTAAAATGAATCAATCATTAGCAGAAAAGTACCGTCCTGGAAAATATAAAGACATTATTGGTCAAGACTCTGCAATCTTAGAAATACAAAATTTCTTAAAAGACTTTCCGAAAAGAAAAGCCCTTTTACTGCATGGAGTCCCCGGAACAGGAAAAACATCTCTTGTCTTAACGGCCGCAAAAGAAAACAATCTTGAACTGTTTGAATTAAATTCATCAGATTTAAGAAATCGCACAAAACTTGATGAAATATTAAAACCTGCATCAGAACAACATAGTTTATTCAAAAAAGGAAAAATTCTCCTAATGGATGAAGTAGATGGTGTTACTGGTACAGACATAGGTGGGGTGCCTGAATTGGTTAGAATTATAGAAAAGACTTCCCATCCTTTGATATTGACAGGCAATGATATCTGGCAGTCAAAATTCTCACCCTTGAGACAAAAATGTAAAATGGTTGAATTAAAACCACTAAAAATAGACACAATAGCCAAAATTCTTAAAGACGTCTGCGAAAAAGAAGGAATACTAGAAAATATTCATTTCCTAAGACAAATAGCGATAAAGTCTCAAGGTGACATGAGAGCAGCCTTAAATGACCTTCAAACCCACTCAAGTGATATGGATTCAGAATCCGACTATTTAGAAACAAGAAACCAAGAGCAAAATATATTCAACATATTAAAAATGATATTTCAGGAAAGAAAGCCATTCCTTGACATATTTGACAACACATCCTTATCTTTAGACGAAATTCTTTTATGGGTAGAAGAAAATATTCCCGCAGAATATCAAAATGAATCTCTTGCAAATGCTTTCTTCGCACTCTCTAATGCAGATAAATTTCGCGGACGCATATATAGACAACAATTTTGGCGTTTTCTTATATATCAAAATATTTTCCAATCTGCAGGAATTTCATATGCTAAGAAAACCCCATCAAATAAATTTACCAAATATGAAAGACCAAAAAGAATATTAAAAATATGGTTAAACAATCAAAAAACTGCAAAGAAAAAAACAATTGCAAATAAATACGCAAAATTAGTTCATTGCTCGACTAAAGGGGCAATGAGAGATTTCAACATGATTAAGCTCATAGTAAAGAACAATTCAAAAATTCAGACACAATTAAAACTTACAAGCGAAGAGATTGATTTTATAACTAGATAATTAAGAACTAAACAATTCACTAACTTTGTTCCAATTAACTATATTCCAAAAAGCAGAAATATAATCAGGTCTTTTATTTTGATAATGGAGATAGTACGCATGTTCCCAAACGTCCAAACCTAAAATTGGCTTTTTGCCTTGCATTATCGGAGAATCTTGATTCGCAGTACTTATTATTTCTAATTTTCCATTATTAACAATGAGCCAAGCCCATCCACTTCCAAACCTGCTAGATGCAACATCACTAAACTGTTTCTTAAACTCATCAAAACTTCCAAAAGCTCCTTTCATCGCTTCCATTAATTCTTCACTTGGATTCCCACTCTCGCCAACAGGGCACATAACCTGCCAAAATAAAGAATGGTTTGCATGCCCACCTCCATTATTCCTCACAGCAGTCTTAATCTCTTCAGGAACAATTACAAGATTGTCAGCAAGCAACTCTTCAAAACTCTTCTCTTGCAACTTAGGATACTTTTCCAATGCAGCATTCAGCTTAGCAACATATCCTGCATGATGTTTATTATGATGTATTTCCATCGTCTTAGCATCTATGCTTGGCTCTAAAGCATTAAATACATAAGGAAGTTTAGGTAATTCGAAAGCCATACTAAAACTCTGTCAAGAGACTATATAAAATTTATTGAAATCAATCAGGGTACTCTAATCACTGTAGGTTTCCAATTAAAATTAGTAAATTTATTTTTAGATTCTAGTTCCCTCGCCCTATTAATTAACTCCAAATCAACATTCGGAGTATCTTTATGAACAGGCAAAGCTTGATAAATTAAACCTTGACTTCTGACATACCTTACTGACTCAGAGAGTACATCAAAAGAAAGACTCTGCATGGAATAAATATTTGATAAATAGACTTTGTTAAAACTTCCTTTAGGAAAACTTGCTAGAGTTTGAAGAAAATCTCCAGGGCATAAAATTTTCAAATTATTAATATTTTCAATAATTCTTTCTACAAGCTCTTCAGAAAAATAATCACCTGGCCTCACTCCTAAATGCCTATTCTCTCCAGCAAGAAGAAATCTCCTCCTATCTCCTTCCAACAAAAACTTAACTCTTTTCTTCATAAACCTAAATTGTTCTCTACTATAATCAACAGCAGTTACTTTTGCGCCTCTTTCCAACATTGCAAATGACTGGTCTCCTGAACCTGCTACGGCTAAAACATCATCTCCTTCTCTTATATCTAAACCTGTAACTATCGCTAGTAAATCTTCATTTGTACGATGATATTCTGGTCTAGGTACTCCTAAGACTAAATCAACAATCGCGTCTATTGAGCTTGTTATAATGTTCATATCCAGAAAAGAAATCAACACTCTTTTAAATTTATCTAAACTATCTACATTTCCATTTCTTCAATATTGCCTTCTCTAACTTCTTCGCCTTCGCCTTCCTCTAAGATTTCAATCTTTCCAAACTTCCCAGCGGTTAACTGCTTCTCACCCTGAAACTCACTAACATATCCATTAGTAATATGAATCTTTGAACCAACAACAACTTTTGGAATATCATCATTCCATAAAGTCATTTTTATCTCTCCAGAATCATCTGTAACAATCGCATTACACACACTCAATTCCTTTCCAAACTTAATCATACTTCTAGGCTCGTCTTTGCTCTTAACAATCACAATGACATCGACTTTTCCCTCTCCAGATTTAAGTTCAGAAAGTTTCATTTTAACTCCGATTCAATTATCTGTTGAAAATTACTATAAGGTAATGCACCATCAACCTTAACTCCATTAATAAAAAATCCAGGAGTTCCCGAAACACCAATAGAAGAGCCATAAGCAGAATCACTATTTATCTTTGCATCATGTTTTCCAGAATCTAAACAGGTAGTAAATGTATTGACATTCAATCCAAGCTCTCCAGCCCACTTAATGTAACTATCTTTTCCTAATAAACTCTGACCTTCAAAGATTTTATCATGCATTTCCCAGAACTTTCCCTGATCCGCAGCACATTCAGAAGCAACAGCAGCAGGCATAGCGTCAGGATGAAAACCTAAAGGAAAATGCATAAACACAAGCTTTGCTTTTCCAGTATCTATATAATTTGTTCTTATCAATCCCAAACTCTCAGAATAGAACTTTTCACAGAAGGGACATTCAAAATCGGAAAACTCGACAATTGTTACAGGCGCATTAGCATTACCTTCAATATGGGCATCAGTGGGTATCTTAACATCTACCCTCGCTCCATCGGTTCCAGTGTTCCCAGTGGTTCCAATAGAATTGTCTATACTCGAACCATCAACAGGAACTAAATCAGTGATTAAATTATTTCCATCCAAAGTAGAATAAACTGGAATTTTATCTCCTTGATACTCAACCACAATCTCATAATAACCACTCTTCTGTGTTATTGAATCAAGAGTTACTCCTCCATTAACCTGTGAATTCAAAAATACTAAAACTTTATCACCAACCTCGGTTTGACTTGCAACATTTGTCCCAGAACTAAAACCAAAAATCAAACTTCCAATAAACAAAAACCCAAGAACAACCGAAGCAATCATCCAAGGATTTTCCCTAACTTGACTAAGATACTTCCCAATAGGAATCTCTATGACTTCCTCTTTTTTAACAGACTCAACCATTAGCGAAATAACAAAGAGGCTTTTAAAAAGGTTTTGGTAAGCAAATTTATATATTAAACAAGCCAAAGATAACTATGCCATACGACATTATTTTAGGCCGAGACAAAGCAGATAAGTTGCGTTTTGGCAACAGAGGATTAATCTATCTAGGAAAAAGTTATGTTACAATGGGGCAATATACATCTCTTTCAAACAATATCTATATGGATGTAGCAAGAACACATGTAGTTTTGATTGCTGGTAAGAGGGGATCTGGAAAGAGTTATACAATCGGTGTAATGGCCGAAGAGCTCGCGGCATTAGAAGCAGAATCAGCAAAGAACATAGCATCTCTAATATTTGACACAATGGGCATATTTTGGACAATGAAGTTCCCAAATGAAAAAGATTCTCTCCTTCTGAAAGAATGGAATCTAAAAACAAAAGATTTGCCCGTAATAGTATTTGCACCCATAGGAAAAGTTGAAGAGTACAGAGAGAAAAACATCCCTATTGACGAATCATTTGCAATAAAACCTTCGGAATTAGAAATAGAAGACTGGATTCTAACTTTCAATCTGGAAATGACTTCTCAAAGTGCAGTGCTCATATCTAATGCGGTTTCAAGATTGAAAAAAACTGGCAAAGAATTCCACATAAGGGATATCCAAAGAGAGATAAACTCAGACCACAATGCTTCACACGAAACAAAAAATATAGTCTTATCTTTGTTAAGCGCGGCTGAAAGCTGGGGCATATTTGCTTCTGAAAATGATAAAGGAACCGAAGTATCAGACCTTATTACTGCAGGAAAAACAACAATTATTGACTTATCTGTTTACAGTTCAGTGGGCTCGTTCAATGTTAGGGGATTAATAATTGGATTAATTTCAAGAAAAATATTCCAACAAAGAATAGATTCAAGAAAAAAAGAAGAAATTCAGTCAATTCAACACGGAGTAGATTACCTTTCTTATTCAATAAAAAGAGAAACACCCTTAGTCTGGTTATTTATAGATGAAGCTCATGAATTCCTCCCAAAAACTGGAAAGACGCCTGCAACTGATTCTTTAATCCAACTATTAAGAGAAGGAAGACAACCCGGAATTTCAATGGTGTTAGCAACTCAACAACCAGGGCAGATTCATAGAGATGTTATGACTCAATCAGATATAGTTTTATCACACAGAGTCACGTCTAAGCCTGATATAGATGCCTTAAATCAGATAATGCAAACATACCTCATTGAATCAATAAAACAAAAAATGGACGGCCTTCCTGGGGTAAAGGGTTCTGCTATAATTCTTGATGACAATTCAGAACGCATTTATCCTATGAGAATGCGCCCTCGTTTAACCTGGCATGGGGGAGAAGCTCCTACTTCTGTAAAAGCAGATGTTGAAATCGGCTTTGTCCGGAGTTAAATAA
>DANJ01000029.1 GCA_002497285.1 Candidatus Pacearchaeota archaeon UBA92 | reverse complement strand
TGGAGCCCTGGGAAGTTTGCTTCCAGCCTCGGATTTAGTCAGGTTGAGAGAGCAATAGATTACGTGAGAAATCAGGATGTGCATCATGCATAGAAGCCTTGCCCTTTAGGGCAAGGAGTATCACGCTTATTATTTGCTTTCCTTTTAGAGCCGATAGAAACTCCCAAACCAGTTAGAAGACCTACACCAATAGCAACTATTCCCAATTGCCATCCGGAGAGAACAACACTCAAAAACCAGATAATTGCACCAACAATTCCAAAAGTAAGACCAAGAAAAATCGCCCTTGAATAACTGGCCCCATGAGTCATGCCATGAATAGCTAAACTTAATTCTCGATAACACTTATCACAAAAATCTAATATTTCACCTTTAGATCCAGAAAATTTACGAGTTTCCCCCTTCAATTCTTTCCCGCATTTTTTACAGATAATTTTCTATCTAATCGCCACAACTAAAAAACAAATAACTAATTTATAAACTTTTCCACTTTAACCAATCACATTACAATCGTAAATTCACCGAACTCTTTTTCTAGAACTTTAATAATTTTAGAATCCAATTTTGCTTTTGTCTTGTCCTTAGTTTCGGATATTGCTTTTTCCAAATCTTTTCTATCTGCCTCAATCAGTTTCCCAGAAACAATCTTCTTAATTCCTTCGGTATTAACAACAAAGGTTGCAACATCAGTCAAGACAACTTCAGCCTTTTTATTACCATAAGTAATTTGTATGACACTCTTTTCGACAGCAACTAATTCCTTCCTTTGTGCATAGTCTATCAAAGATTCAATTAAATCAGTAGCACTTCTGTTAATATTGTGAATCTCACTCTGCGATGTTTTTTTGTTCTTAGCCTTTTTCTTAATATCTGCTACTTGTTTCAATATTGTCAACATCCTTGGCTCAATTTTACCCTTCTTAATTAAATCAGTTTCAAAGTCTTTAATTAACTCATCCTGTCCTTTATTTCCAAACAAATTCTTCAACAACTTAAAAACTTCTGTATGAATTTTTTCAGAATCATATTCTCTCAATTTGAGTTCTAATTTCTCTCTTAATTCCTTCATCTTTTTATTATACTCCTGAAATTCTTTGTAAAGCACATCTACTTCTTTTCCAGAAAATTTCTTTAGTGTGCCGTGTTCATAACTCTTAAATAATTTGACTGCTTTCTCAAGTATCTTTAATTCTTTCATATCCATCAATTTTTCTTTATCAACAAACACTTCCTTAACTTCAGCAACCATTGTTTTTGGAACAGGAGGAGCGTGACCCGCTAACATCATAAGGGCTTGTGTAGGGGTAATAATTCCATAATAGATATCAACCATCGCATCTATCAATCTTCTGTCAATTAAAGCCTCTGTTCTATCGCCCTCTTTCATAAACATATCAACTGCTTCAGGGCTTGGTTTAATCTTTCCCATCTTCAAAAGCAATTTCCAAGGCAAGAAAGTTCCTCTATCATACAAAGGTACCCCATCTCTTATGAAGGTGAACATAACCGGATGTGCGTCTTTGACATTATTCCAGAAATCTGTTAGTAAATAGACTTGAACATTCAATGGGTTTTTAACACCTGCAAGCGCAGTCGCTTCTCTTATATAATCATAAATTATTCCCCTCAATTTTTCTAACAACTGTAATCTCGGCATTCTTTTAACATCTGTATCATCAATAATTACAAATGTGTCGACATCACTTGTTTTGTCTGCAGTTCCTCTGACAATACTCCCACCAAATACATAACTTGCAACATATTTCTCAAACTTTCTCAAAACCAACGTCTTATGTATTATTGCAAGTCTCAATGCTCCCAAAAATCCAGTATCATGTAATGGCATACTCCTTCCGAAAGCATCTATAAATTCATATTTACTATCAAGTCCGTAATTCCAGACATCAACAGGCGTCTTGATATGTACCCACAATTCTTGTTTACTCTCTCTCACAAGTTTAACAAGTTCAGGTTTAATCTTTTTCGGAATATCCTTGAAATTATCTTCCGGAATTAGCATTATCAAATGCAGAGGTTTTTTTGCAATTTCTTCAGGCAATAAACCCTCATCTTCTTCAAAAATTTTAAATGAATCCGCAGGCAAGACACCCAAACTAACTGTGAATGGAAACTTTTTAACAACTTTTTTCTTAAACTCATCCAATTTGGTTTTTATTTTCTCAATTTCTGCAATAGGATCTTCAGATGTAGAAACCTTCATATTAGGATCATACTTCAAGGGATTAGAAATTTGTCCTGCAAGGCTGTCTTTTTTCTCTTCCATTATATAATTGATATCCGTTCCTATTTAAATCTTAAGAATATGCTTTTTAAACTTTAGCATGGAATAATTTATAATCTTATTAATCTTTCATCAGATATGAAGCAACGTTTAGAAAGACTTTATCTTCCTGAATTTGTCTATGGTGGAATTGATGGTTCTGTCACAACTTTTGCAGTTGTTGCAGGAGCAATAGGCGCTTCCCTTTCGGCAGGAATAGTTTTAATTTTAGGTTTTGCCAATCTATTTGCAGACGGATTTTCAATGGCTTTATCAAATTACCTTTCAGTTAAATCTCAAGGAGATTTACATAGATATCATAGAGACAAGAACAAAAATACTGAAGCCAAGCATCCTTTCAAAACAGGCCTTGCAACATTTTTATCTTTTGTAGTAATCGGTTTTATTCCTTTAGTCTCATTCGTTTTAGCCTTATTCTTCAGCTCATTAGAACCATACAAATTAACTATTTCAATAGTTTTCACTGGCCTAGCTTTTCTTTTTGTCGGAGCAGTAAAAGGAAAGATAGTGAAGAAGCATCCATTTTATGCCGCAATTGAAACGCTTATAATCGGCGGAATTGCAGCAAGTCTTGCCTTTGCTGTCGGCTATTTCTTAAGAGGTCTTGCAGGATAAGCTTTAAATAAGAACATATTACAAGATTTTTATGGAAACTGGAAAAGTTAGAGCAGATTTGCATAATCATTTTAGAACAGCGATAGACATGTCTCCAGTAGATATTAATTATATATTTGGACTTGGTTTAAGGAGATTAGGTGATGGAGGAATGTTAGGAATAACAAACTTCAATAGTAGAGGAGCCGAGCAAATGTTTGATAAGGCAAAAGATAGCTTTGAAGGAGAAATCGCAACTGAACTTAACAATGCGCTTTATCTTACAAGAGGAGATGGGCAAGGAATATGGCTTGTCAAGGGACAGGAAATACCCACAGTATTAAACGATAAGGAAACTCATGTCCTAGCAATAGGAATATCAAGAGATATTCATATATCTCCAAATGGTGAATTCCAAGAAACGTTAGGGGAAATTAAAAAACTTGGAGGAGCAAGAGTTTTAGATCATCCATTTCATATTTGGGGAGCAGGACATCATCTTAGAGGCAATGAGGGGTTAGAGGATGAAATCCTACCGGATGTTGATGCTCTTGAAGTTCACAATGCAGAAGCAGCATTATATATCCCAAGAATTTTGCCTTTCAAAGATGCAAATAATGAAGCAATTAAATATTTTGAATCTATAAGAAAAAGATTCCCTCATCTTGGAACCTTAATAAGTTCTGACGGACACTCAAAATGGCTTGAAATTGGAAGGAATTACACAAATCTCCATAGGATAAGCCCCCTTGTTGAATCCTCAGGAGAATTTTCAAAACAATTTATATATGGAATAAGAGAAAACAAAACTTACGATGGAAGAATGGTTCCTGCACGTTTCGGAGCATTATGGCATGGAATATGCCTGAAGATTGAAGGCCACACTACAAAAGACAGATTTAAATAAAAAAGATTTTATTCTGATTAGTGGAAAAAGAATTTATAGATAATCAAAAAGAGGGAGACAATTATCTTATCTGTGAAGCATGCGGAAAAGAAATGGAAGCAATTCAGTGTAAGCTCAAATGTCCTAGGTGCCATTACTTTCGTTCATGTTCGGACTTATTTTAAAAATGAAAAAAGATGACTTTGGTTTTAATAATGAAGAATTGAAAATTCTTAGAGGGTTAAATACTCCTGTTAAAATTCAGGATTTTCTTAATTCTTTGAAAATTAATTTCGAACCCAATGGAGATACTTGTATGTCTCCAAGACAAGTTCTTAGAACTAAAAAAGCTCATTGTATTGAAGGTGCCTTACTCGCGGCAACAGCATTAAGAATGCACGGACACAAACCACTAATTGTAGATCTAGAAGCCACCCATGACGACGACGATCATGTAATTACAGTTTTCAAAAAAGAAAATAGGTGGGGCGCTATAACAAAAACAAATCATGCCGTTTTAAGATACAGAGAACCAGTTTACAGAGATATTAGAGAATTAGTTTTATCATTCTTTCATGAATATTTTCTAAATTCAAATGGGAAGAAAACTCTGAGAACTTTTTCAAAACCTGTCGACTTAAGCAGATTCGATAAGCAGGGCTGGATGACTTCAGAAAAAGACGTTTGGTTTATTCCAGAGTATTTGACTCAAATCAAGCATACAAAAATACTTAACAAAAATCTAGTCAAGGGATTGAGAAAGGCGGACCCAATTGAAATTGAAGCCGGCAAATTGTTAGAACACTCAATGGGCTTTTTTAAATAAGTGGCTCCGAAGAGAATCGAACTGCGGACTGCTCGGTGTAAACGAGCCGTTTTGCCACTAGACTACAGACAACACAATAGAAAACTATTTAAATTGGTAATCCCAAGGGATTACTATGAAAACAATCACAATAAAGTTGCCCGAAGATGAGTCTATGGAGTTGGACGCCTACCTAAAGAAAAAGAATTATCCCTCAAAATCAGAGTTTATAAGAAATTTAATTATGGAAAAACTAGACCGGACTAGAAAGGAAAAGATGGGCTGGTTGATTTTGGCGGAAAAATCTATGGAAAAAATATGGGCTAATAAAGAAGATGAAATTTGGGATAAGTATATATGATTTTGCAAGGAGAGATATTACTTGTACCTTTTCCATTTTCTGACCAGTCAGGAAGAAAAGTTAGACCTGTGGTGGTCATAAGTAGAGATAGTTTTAATGAAGATTCAGAAGATGTTCTTGTTGTTGGAATAACCTCTAATATTTCAAGAGATAAATATACCTTGAGTCTGGATAATCAAGATTTAATTACGGGCAAATTGATTACAAAATGTTGCATAAAAGTTGAAAACATTTTAAAAATAGACAACGAGCTAATTGTTAAAAAGATTGGAAAAATAAAAAGGGAAAAGATAGACGAGATAAAGAAAATTTTAATTAATATAATTGATTAATTCAGAATGGCCCATCGCAGAATCGAACTGCGGACTGCTCGGTGTAAACGAGCCGTTTTGCCACTAGACTAATGGGCCTTGAAACTAAGAAAATGAACTGGTTTTTAAAACTTCCCAAACAACATTTTAAATAATCATCTCATCATAAAATAACTATGCGGTGTTAATTTAGTGGTAGAATAGCGCGTTGCCAACAATGAGAATTTAAGATTCTCAAGCTTTCACCTTCCAAACGATGGAAGCAAGGTGAAAACGCGCAGACCGGGGTTCAATTCCCCGACACCGCATCAAGTTCAATTAGAACGGTTTCTTCCTTCGGGACTTCCAGAAAATCTTTCCCTTACATAATTTTCAATATATTCATCTCTTTTCACTCCAGAATCATTCAGTCCTGGATTTGAATCATATTGCTCCCTTCCCTTAAATGTCTATAAATCAAAAATTCTATCCCCCACCATTTTTCTTATCTCTTCGATATCAATTCTAGCCATTTTAATCCATTCCAGCGTAAGGGTTCATTCCGCCCTTAGGTCCCTTACTTCCAGAAGAAATAAGCACATCATCAATCCTCAATATCATTACCGCAACTTCAGAAGCAGAACTTATTGCCTGCGTCTTCACTTTCAATGGTTCTATAATTCCTGCTTCAAAACAATCTTCTATTTTATTATTAAATAAATTCAAACCATCATTTCTCTTATCATCTTCATGTCTTTTCTTCAATTCTGTAAGGACATCTATCGGGTCAAGTCCCGCGTTTTCAGCAAGAGTTTCAGGTATAAATTCCAGCGCCGAAGCAAATTCTTCAACTGCAAGCTGTTCTCTCCCTCCTAAAGTTCTAGAATATTGTTTCAATCTCTTTGATACTTCCATTTCCACAGCCCCTCCACCAGCAACAACCTTTCCACTTCTGACTGCAGCAATAACATCCCCTAATCCATCTTTAACTGCTCTTTCTATTTCATCAATAACATGACTCGTGCTTCCTCTAATTAGTATAGTAACTGCTTTAGGATTGTCGCATCCACTTACATAAATCATCCCATCACTTCCTTTCCTTTTTTCCTCAACCATTCTCGCCTTTCCAAATCCACTCTCAATCATTTCATTGATATTAGAAATTATTCTTCCTCCTGTAGCTCTCGCAATTTTTTCCATATCGCTTTTAGCAACTCTTCTACAGGCCATAATTCCAGCTTTTGCTAAATAATACTGAGCAACATCATCAATCCCCTTCTGACAGAATATTACATTAGCTCCTGAAAAGATTACTTTACTAGTCATTTCTTTTAGGTATCTTTCTTCAGATTCAATAAAACTCTGCAGTTGTTCAGGAGTTGAAACAGAAATTTTTGCTTCAGCTTCTGGATTTTTCAGCTCAAGGGCAAAATCAACAAGCAGAATTTTAGCATTTTCAATTCTCTTAGGCATGGCCTCATTTGCAACTTCTTTATCAAGAACAATTCCCTGAACAAGCTCACTATTGCCTATTTCATCTCCTCTAACCTTTTCTATTTTTACATCTTCAATATTGATCTCTTTTCCTGAAGATACTTGATCAACAGCTCCAACAATAAGGTCAGCAAGCTTATCTCTATTTCCTTCAGCTCCCTTTCCAGTCATTGCAGTCATTGCAATTTTCTTCAATATTCCTTTGTCCTTAACTTCTATTCCTATTTCATTAAGTATCTCTTTCACTTTTTCAGAAGCAAGTCTATAACCTTTTACAATGATAGTTGGGTGAATTTTCTTATCAAGTAATTTTTCAGCGTTTTCCAGTAATTTTCCAGCAATCATAGCAACACTTGTTGTTCCATCTCCAACTTCTTCTTCCTGAGTTTTAGCAATCTCAACAACCATCTTTGCCGCAGGATGGTCTATTTCCATTTCCTCTAAAATAGTTACCCCATCATTTGTTACGATTATATTTCCCGCAGAATCCACAAGCATTTTATCCATTCCTTTAGGTCCAAGAGTAGTCTTTACAACTTCAGCAACAACTCTTGCAGCAAGAATATTGTTTCTCTGGGCATCTTTTCCAAGAGTTCTTTGGACATTTTCAGGAAGGATATAAACAGGTTGTTTGTCACTCATACTAATTCACCTTAAAGTCCATTTTTAAAGATTTGTCTTCTATACAATAATCTTAATATAACCCATATCCCTTTAATACTCAGCAAGTTAAACTAAAGATGTTCAAGAAAATTGCCGTTGGGGATATAATGACTAGAAATTTTGTTTCTGTCAATCCAAAAACCAATCTTTTAGACTGTGCAAAGGAGTTTGTTAAACAAAAAGTTAACGGTTTAGTCATAACTAAAGATAAAAAACTAGTTGGAATAATAACTCAACATGATATTCTTTGGGCGATAACAAAAAAACCTGGCCTTGATTTAAGAAAAGTTCTTGCGATGGATATTGCCACAAAGAAAGTCGCAGTGATAAAGCCCTCTGCAGATATAACTCAGGCATTTCAAAAAATGAAAAAATATGGTTTTCGAAGACTTCCAGTTATGTCTAGAGGGGAGATTGTTGGTCTTTTAACTTTAAAAGATGTACTAGCAATAGAGCCCGCCTTTTATGCAAAATCAGGAGATTTGCTTGAAATTAGAGAAGAAGCGGAGAAGCTGAAAAAAGCGACTCAAGAAGAAACAGTTTCAGATGGCATTTGTGAAGAATGCGGTGCATACTCGGAATTACTGAAAGTTGAAGGCCGTTTTCTCTGCCCTGAATGCAGAGAAGATCTTTATTAATTTAGTAATCTTTAAATACAATTCTCTCTTCAATCTACTGAAAAAGATGACAGAAAAAGACACAATTTTAAAAGAAATATTTAAGCACAAGGGAATTGGCAATTATAAGGACTTTTATAATTACATGTACAACTGGCTCAAGAACGAGGATTTTTTCATAATAGAAAAGCTTTACTCTGAAAAAATAGAAGGCGACGCCAAAAATATAGAACTGAAATGGGAAGCCAAAAAAGGGATTACTGATTATTTTAGGGCTTCAATAGAAATAGTGACCAAGTTTAGAAGTTTAAAAGATATAGAAATAGAGGTTGATGGAAAAAGAAGAAAGACAAACGAATTCGGCGAAGTCGAAGTAACGTTTAAGGGTGTTTTAGAAAAAGACTACTCAAGCAAATGGGAAGGCTCAAGGCTTCACAAGGTCTTAAAAGAGGTATATAATAAGTATGTTATTCCCTCAAGAACCCAGGAAATGCAGCTAAAAGTAGCAGCATATGTCCAGGATCTTAAGGAAGAGCTAAAGGCATTCTTTGATTTAGAAGGCAGAAGATAATTCAATACAGATATTTTTATATACACATACAAGTTCTAAAAAACATGAAAAAACTTATTCCTCTTTTATTAATACTGATTATCAACCTTTCTCTTATATCTGCAATCAATTTAGAAGTCAAAGAGAAGTCAATAAATAATGTAATAATTTCTGAATTAAGCGAGTCCGCCAAATTTGAACTTAAAATAACAAACCTAAATGAAACAGATTCATTTAAAATTTTTAGCTATGTTGTTGATATTCTTCCAAAGGATGAATTTCAGATTGCTCAAAACGGAGAAAGAACAATAGAAATTATTGCAACACCTTCAGAAAAAACTAGGAAGACAGTAAAAGGGAACTTTCTGTTTGAATACAGAATAGCAGGAACAGATCCTGGAACATTCAAGGGAAATTTAAGAATAAAACTTGTTCCATTGGCAGAAATTATAGAGGTTACATCTTCAACAATTCTTCCAGGACAATCCGAGGTAGAATTGACAATAAAGAATTTAGAGGATAAACAGCTTGATGACCTAATCCTTGAATTCAATTCCAAATTCTTTGAAAGAACAGAAACCTTTTCCTTAAAACCCTATGAAACAATCACTCTCAAAGTTCCAATAGACAAAAACATACAGAATTTAGAAGCAGGCCAATATACCTTAGAAACAGGAATACAATTTAAAGATATAAAATCAACTGCAGAATCAGAGATAAGCTATCTTGAACAGAGTGGAATTTCCACAAGAAAAACTTCTTTAGGTTTCATAGCAAAGACAACAAAAATTGAAAAGAAAAATGAGGGTAATGTTCCGGCAATCGCAAGAATAGAGGAAAAGAATAATATTCTCACAAGATTATTTACAACATATTCTGAAGTCCCTCTATCTACAGAAAGAAAAGGATTAACCGTAGATTATATCTGGGAAAGAACCCTACGTCCAAACGAATCATTTATCTTAACAATAAACATAAATTATACAATCCCTCTTATAATTTTAGTTTTATTTGTGATAATAGTTTCTTTTGTGATATATTATCTCCGAACAGACCTTATATTAAAGAAGAGAGTATCTTTTGTCAGAACAAAAGGTGGAGAATTTGCTCTGCGTGTGAGAATAAAGGTAAAGGCGAGAAAAAATATGGAAAATATAAACCTAACTGATTGGCTTCCTGCAATGACAAAGATTCATGAAAAATATGGAACAAAGCCAGACCACGTTGATGAGCAGGCGAGAAAAGTATCTTGGCATATTAACTCATTAAATGCAGGAGAAGAAAGGGCGTTCTCATATTTAATTTACTCAAAGTTAAAAGTTGTCGGAAAGTTTGAATTGCCTTCCGCACACGCATCATATAAGTCAGATGGAAAAATGAAATCTGTTAATTCAAACAGGACTAGTTTTGCCGCAGAAGGAAGTTAAATAGGATTATCAATTATGTTTTTCTTTAGAGCCGTCTTTACTTCTAAAAGGTAATCTTTTATATAATATTCAGCCATTTCAAACTGAAGATGAATCTGGAGAAATCCTGCACCTACCTTACCAGACAGAATATCTGATAAATCGCGCATTTTCTTCGATCCCCCTTTAACTCTCCTCTTCAAGCTATGATTTGCTATGAAGAAAGAATCCCATAATTTTGATTGATAGTCCATTAATTGTCCCACCCCTACTTTTCCTACTTCCGTTAATCTTGCAGAAATAGGAATTCTTCTCTCTCTTGCAAAAATTTCTCTTAACCATATTGTCTGATTTAATCTTGTTCTAAAAATGTCAAAATACCCCTGAACCTTTCCCGAAGATTCTGTCAAATATAATCCTGTTTTTTTATAGAGCTCAATAAATGTAGTCCTTTCTAATTCATCTCCAAAACCCCGTTCAATAGAGCCTCCAAGCTTCTGATAGTTTCTAGTAGCTTCGTTATAAAAACCAGTTTCAGCCCTTACTCTATCTTCTCCGAATAGGTAAACTTCCGCTGCATTAAATGCGTCTCTTACTTCATCGTGCTTTTCCTTTAGTGTAGCCATACTCAAGCCCGAAATTGTGGTTATATAAACCTTGGCTTTGTCGTAACCAATGTGTAAGACCAGGACATATGTCATGAACCTATACAGGGTTGTCGTAACCAACAACTTTTAAAAGCCCTAGAATCTAAGTTTAATTAGCCCCTCATAGCTCAACGGTAGAGCACTCGGCTGTAGACGATTAGGTCTAGTATAGACGGACCATTCTGGTCAGGATGAAATGCGAGCGGATTATGTTCGTTAGAACATGATGATGACAGAACCCGAGTTACCCAAGTTCAACTCTTGGTGAGGGGATAACTTATAAAAAAGTCAACGAAAAGCTAATAAATACCCTCATCCTAAATAATCTATGAAAAAGCAGGATTATTTAGCGGTTATAATTATAGTCGTTGGCGTTTTCTCTATTGGACTTATAGCTTTCTCAAGTAATGGATTAAGTGCAAGCCCTACATCTCCAGACATAAGCATTTGTAAATTTGAAAAGATGAATCAGGAAATAACTTTCTATAATCAAAATGACAATTCTGAGGGTGGATTTGTAGTCCCATTAGATATAGTCTATTCTGAAGTTATTTTCACAGGTTTTGGAGTTATAACTGAAGACGAACAGCAACCCGAAAGCATGTTCAATTTAAACGGAATTGATTGCGGTAGGATTCCTTTCGGAAGGGGAATAAAGTTAGTTGATTTTTCTGACTCTTGTACAGAAGTATTACAAGAAGGGATTAACAATTTTTCCCATACATACCCTCTGGAAGATACGTATGATTTACTTGTACTTAATAGAAGCCTAGAAATTGACCATATAGTTGATTCAATTGGAGCGGAACATTTAGATGGAGATAGGAATTTCATTAGTGATATTACAAATGATATAATCACATTAGATGGTAGTTGGTCTGAAGTTATTCCTGTTGACCATTATGTACGAGTTCATCTAATCGGTAGTCCAATTGGAAATTTAAGCACTAATGTTAGTATTGATTTATATCCTAGGCTTCTTTCAGGCGAGGGACAAGGAGGAATAGAGGCGTTTGAACCGTATGGTGACTATAAGGTTGCGTGGCCTAAAATTCCTCTAATGGATAACATATACAACAATATTACAATTTTTAATTTTCCTGGTCCAGACGGAGCAACAATTGTTAGAGAAGTATTAGTAGAAATGAAAATTAAAACCTGCTAATTGCCATAATTCTTATCTTAGCATTGTCGCTTCTTTGCAAGATAATTCGTTATCCGAAGATAAAATATAAAGATACTTCGTATAAAAAAGATTAAAAGACGACAAAACATAAAAAGTTTTATATACCTTTCAATCTTTGGATTTTTATGGCTGGAAAGAAAATAATCAAAGAACATTCTGAAAATTTCATTAGGGTAGTCCCTTCAAAAGAGAAGGAATGGATAACAGATGTTTATTATGGAACTACCCTAATTAAGCCCCATGGTCATCTTGTAGCAAGTGGTGCCGTAATTATTTCTGGAGCATTTGTTTCAGGTGCAAATTTAGTAGGTATTGAATGTGAAGAACCATTGTATCACAGAAATGCTAACAATGAGATTCTGTTTGATACAGGAATTATGAGATGAAAGCCAAAAAACCAAACAAAAGACATTAGTGGAAATATATTCGTGAATTCTTTATTGCTATATTGGGGGGCTTTTATGGTGCAGTATTCGGCCTTGTTGGCACGGGAAATATGAATTGGGCTCCTGCCTTCGGAATTATTGCCTTTTATGGTCTGTTTGCAACTCTGATTATTATTTTTCTTGATTGGTGTTTTGGACATGAGAATTGAATAAGGATTAACCCAATCGAGCGGTATTAATACACACTTGGTGAGGGGATAACTTATAAAAAAGTCAACGAAAAGCTAATAAATACCATTTTCCTAAATAAATCATGGAAAAGACGAGCTACATCATTGTGATATTGACCGGGGTTATTGGTCTTCTTTTGGGCGCTCTTTTATTTTCAGGAAATGCCATTTCTAGTTCTGATAGTCCTGATGATTGCCAATGAGAAAATAGAAATCAAGAAATATACAGCGGGACAGTATACCGAGACATAGGAGAAGAGTTAAGAAAGGGAGGATTTATGACGCCTCTAAATGTTAATTATAAAGAGGTGGAGTTCACAGAATTTGGAATAGTCGCTACTAATACCGAATATCAACCAATCACATTTAAATTAAATGGGGTAGAATGTGGAGTAATAGAAAAGGAACTCTTTGGTATAAATGATTTCTCCTCAACTTGTTTAAACGCATTAAAAGACGGAATGAATTCTTTTGACAGTACTGAGAAAAATGTTTTAATACATGAAATTTACATCGGGTTTAGATATAAACCTGCTAACTGTGAAAAATAAATTAACTATTTCTTCCTAGCACTAACAACAACAAAATATCCCATCGCTGCCACTGAAATCCCAACAACATCAAGAAGAACGTCAAACAAAGAACCTGAACGTGTTGGAACGAAAAGCTGATGGAATTCATCAAGAAAGGCGTATCCCACGACAATAATTATTCCAAGAAAGATAAGGTCTTCTTTCTTCTTCATTCCTTGCACAAGAGAGATAAATAAAAATATAGCAAAGATAAAAAATATGGTCAAGTGATAAAGGGTCGCTTTTGAATTTTGTCCACCCGGTCCAGAAGAAGGGGCAAATTGCAAAGATGAAACATAGAAAATTGTAATTGCTAAAATTATTGTAATTGCCCAAGAGATCTTGTTATGTTTTTCAAACCAGCTTATCATCTAAATCCTAGAAAATAGATGTTTTAAAATTTAATTATCCTTCAATCTCCAGTTTTATTTGGTTATTATTCTCAAATAATTCCTTGATTTTATTTTCTTCATCAACCACAAAAGTGATTTGTTTAACACTTCTTGAAGAAAGTTTTCCATTTGCAACACTCATTATCTTAGTAGTTCCCACTTCTATCTCTCCTAAATCCAAATAATCATAAGTAATTTTAGTAACAGGATCCTCGAACTTCATAATCTCCCCATCTCCATAAACCTTAACATTTGACTTTTCGGCATTCTTCAAACCTTGATTTGTAACATTAACTTCAAAATCAAGATATCTTCCAGATTTAGTCGCCCAGACTCCTGATATTTTAAGGTCTGCATACCCTGGATTCAAATATAGGCCATTAAGTTCATCAACTAAATAATTATCCAGTTTCTGTTCGCAATTTAAAGTAGGATACAAAATGCTTTCAGGATTATTATTATGATTGAATCCAAGAACATGTAATAATTCGTGCAAGGCAACATGAGTAGTCGAACATTTATCATCTTTGTATAAAGACATTTTACCAGCAAAAATTACAGAATACAAGCTTGTGTTTATAATTTCTGTAGGTCCACCCTCTCCAGCAATAAAATGTCCTTCTTGTTCAGGTTCAGGAGCAAGTTCGGAGCAGATTATTAATATCTGGGCATCTGTCTTCTTGTCAGCTTCCGCAAAAATCAAAGAAGTCCTAGATTCAAGAATAGAAAAGGCTTCCAAAACCTCGCTTTTTTTCTTTTCGTTGCATAAGCTTTCAATAAAGTAGGTTATTTTCTTATCAGGGAATCTCATATTTTTGTAAAATTGTTCACTCGCATTATAATTTCCTTCAAGAATAGGTCCATTATTATCTATGGAATCATCTCCAAAACCATTTATCTGTTTAAGTTTTTGCACCTCTCCCGGAAGATTCAAATAAAGAACATAAAGACTAGCTCCCAAAACAATTAATAAAATAACTAGTAAAAATGCCATTCCAGCACCACCTTTTTTATTCATAGGCAAAAATATCAAATAGATTATATAAACCTCACCCTTTTTTGTTTAAAAGAGCAAGAGCAATTGCAGAAAGTATCAGCCCGATATCTCTAAAAATAATATCTATTGCTCCAAGGTTAAATGTAACTATTAGGAATAATGCAACTACAGAAACTATTGCAGAATAATACTTTCCTTTTCCAGAAAAAAGCCACAATCCAAGAATAAGATTAAATGCAATATGCAAATTAATCGCTAATCCCTCTCCAATCACTCTAAGAAAACTTGGAATAAATCCTACCCAACTATTTGGATCCATAAAAGCAGAAAATGCGACATAAACAAAAACAAAACCAAGTCCAATCCTCAGACTAAGGTCAGCTAAATATTCTTTATTCATTTAACAATAACAGTTCCAACCCAATTAGGTTTTAGATGATCATGGAAATTCCAGCTTCCAACTTCGTCAAACGTGAATGAATAACTTTCTCCTTCTTTCAATCCACCACAAGCATCAAATATCATGCTCTGTTCTGAAGTTCCGCACTTGCTTTTAGCAGATCCAGGATAAGAAGTATGTGTAGGGTGAACGTCAGAAGCAGGCCAGCTTCCTGCTGTATTTTCATTAATCCATGTTATAGTATCTCCAGAATTTATAGTAAGAGTATTCGGAACAAATCCAGTTGAAATAACTTTAATCACATTCTCATCCTCCATCATACTACCTTCCGAAGATTCATCCATCATACTATCTCCAACTCCTTCATTTCCAGAGGGATTGCTAGATAAACTGCTTCCAGCCTGAGAAGAAATGCTAGAAGACAAGGATTTGTAACTTACAAATCCAATCACAAGCACAACAACTACGATAGCAATAATTCCTAAAGTTCCAAGTCCTCTTTTGTTCATGAAAAACTAAAAGAATATGTATTTTATAAACATTACCAACCAAAGCTTCTTAAACTGAAATTCCACCTAATTTTATGGAAAACGTGATAGAATTGCAAAACGTAGCAAAATACTACGAAATGGGAGACAACATAGTCAAAGCTTTAGATGGAATCAATATAAAAGTAGAGAAGGGAGACTTTGTAGCCATAATGGGTCCTTCAGGCTCGGGAAAATCAACAGGAATGAATCTTGTCGGTTCTTTAGATATTCCAACAAAGGGCGAAATTTATTTAGATAACAAAAATATTTCTCATCTTGAAGAATCAGAACTTGCACAATTAAGAGGAAAGAAAATTGGCTTCATCTTCCAGAGTTTCAACTTAATTCCAAATTTAACAGCAAAAGAAAATGTCGCCCTGCCCATGCTATTTCAAGAAGTAAGTAAGAGAGAAAGAGAAGAAAAAGCTGAAAAACTTTTAACTATGGTAGATTTAGGAGAGAGAATGGACCATTATCCTAATCAACTTTCAGGTGGGCAACAGCAGAGGGTTGCAATTGCAAGAAGCCTAGCAAATGACCCCGAAGTTATACTAGCAGACGAACCAACAGGAAATCTAGATTCAAAGACTGAAGAAAGTATCATGAGTTTCCTTGAAAATTTAAACCAAAGAGGAAAGACAATAATTATGGTTACTCACGAACCTCATCTGGCAGAAAAGCACGCAAAGACAATTTACTGGTTGAAAGACGGAAAAGTAGAAAAAGTCACAAAGAAAGTTAATGGCAAGTGGAAAGAAGTGAAGGAAGTAAAAAATTAGATATCTAATGGGCTTTTTACATTAATCATATTTCCTGAAGCATGCAGGTAAATCATAGTAGTTTCAGGGCTTTTATGTCCTAACAATGCCTGCACATCATTAACTGCATATCCATTCTCAATCAAATGAGTAGCAAAGCTATGCCTTAACATATGCGGATGAACTCTTTTTTCAATTCCAGCCATCTTTCCAGCTTTTTTAATTATCGTCTGCAAGCTCTTAACATGATATCTCTTGTCTCTATTACTATTGAACAGACAATTCTCATTATTCAAAAATTCATTATCTATCAGCTCACTTATTTTTCCAGCTAGCTTTCTTGGAACAATAAAGATCCTATCCTTATTCCCTTTCCCAGCTCTGACAAACCCATATCCCTTCTCCAGATTCAAATCCATAACTCTCAAATTAATCAGCTCTGAAACACGCAAGCCAGAGCCATACATCAATTCAACCATTAACCTGTGTTTCTCATTCCCAATAGCCTCAAAAAGCCTCATTACTTCCTCCTTGCTCAATACACCAGGTAGCTTTTCAGGAACTTTAGAATATTTTATATCAATCCAAATTTTTTTATCAAGAACATTGCCAAAAAGGAAGCGAATGGCCATATGATAGACATTCATACTGCTCCCAGATAGCCCTTTCTCCGATAATTCCTCCAAAAACAACCTTACATCCTTTTTGCTGATATGGTCTAAGTCCTTTCCAGCAGATTTTAAGAATTTATTAATGCAATAAATATAAGTCTTAGCAGTCTCTCTGCTGTATCTCCTTCTCCTACACTCCCGGGCAACAGCTTTCTCCCAATCCACAGGAACATATCCCATTCCTAATCGATAGAAAAATGATATAAATAGCTAAGCGATAACTATCAAATTAAGACAAAATTTCCCAAGGCATTACCCATATTTTAGGTTTTCCAGCCCTCTAAAGCCCAATTTCGAAGGAGTTCGTTAAAAGGCTGTTAGGCGACATATTACTCGGTGGGCTCGAAACGATTAAAAATATTTTTCTTTCAGAAAAACTAGGGGGTCGGCTCGAAGTCGCTTACGCGACAAATAGTCTCCCAAACTGCGGTTTGCTCGATTATAAAAACAGAAAAATACTTCTCTTATCGAACCAACGAGAGAACTCACAAAATTTCTCGGAAATTTCGTCTAACAAACGATAAGAGGTTTCACTTCGTTACACCCAAATATTTTTCTTGTTTCCTATTTTAAAGAAAGGGGGTTTCGGATACGGAAATAATAGCATTTATAAATAAAAGACCATCTTTCTTAATAAGATGACACTCAATCAAAGCCAAATTAAAGAAATTAAGGAACTATTAAGGTCAAAACTAAACGATAAACTATCAAAATATGTAAGAGAAACAACCTCTATGCCTTTTTTGGTTAAACTTATGCAAGATTCTGAAAAAGTAGCTTCTTATTCTTTTATACACTCATTGGCTACAACTTTGGGAATGTCAGTTTATGAGAAAATTTCAGAAATTGTTGCATTAGCCCATTATGATGAAGTAAAAACTGGTTATGATGTTGAGGGAGAGATTACAAATGAAGAAAACTCTATAATTTCCCAGATTCTTCAAGAAATAAAGAATGGAACAAGAAAAGCAAATAAAGAGCAAGAAATAAATGAGATTTTAAAATGTAAAAATAATGGTGGAAGAAAAATAAAAGTCAGAGCTGATTTATTCTTAAAAAAAGGAAATGATGAATATTATATTGAGATAAAAACAGCAAAACCCAATATAGATGTTTTTGTCAAATCAAAACAAAAATTGTTGGAATGGATTGCACTTAGAAAAAAGGAAGTAAATACAATTTTAGCTATCCCTTATAACCCATATCATCCAGAGCCATACAGCCGATTTACAATGCAAGGATTTTTGGATGAAGAAAAAGAGCTTTATGTCGCTGAAAAATTTTGGGAACTTCTTGGCGGAAAAGGAACTTACGAAGAAGTTTTAGAAATCTTTGATGAAGTTGGTAAAGAGTTTAAGGAAAAAATACAGAATAAGATAAAAGAAGTTGCTGAAAAGAAGATGGATGTTTAGAAGATGAAAATTTTTTATACCTATCTTTATTAAAATCTAAAGACTTAAGAAACTATTTTCTTGAATTCTTCTAATGAAGAAGTGATTAAGGTGTTATATAATTTATTCAGTTTCGCTTGTTTAGATAAAGCCACAAATCTATTTTCTCCAAAAAGAATATCGCAGTATGCTATACCCATTGTAAAGCTCATTAAGTCATACAAATCATTTGCTTCAATTTTCTTATTTAAATTTCTATCTCTCCAATCCAACAAAGAGAAATATGAATAAGTTGCAGGAAGTCTTTTAAGCCAATCTTCTATCTCTTCAAAGTTCATATCTGTTTTAGTTACAGCAAAACCATATTTAAAGAAAAATTGTATAATTCTTTGCATAATAAAATCTCTAAAATAACTTCTTAAAACCCCTTCAAATTGTTCTTTCTTATTCTTGTTTTTTCTTTCGTTTTCTCTAATTCCTTCAAACTTTTTAACTTGTTGCTTAAAATATAAATTATCCTCTCTTGCCCTATTTGCTGATTTTGGGGTTGAAATAATAAGTTTAAATGTTTCTAAAGAATTAACCCTTTCCTTCATTTTAGCTTTAATCTCTTCAGAAAAATTTCCTTGTATTGAAGCTTCCATCCCAATCATGCCTGAAAGTCCCTTTCTAATTACCTTTGATTTAATATCAATTTTTTTATTTAATTTTTCAAGAAATAAATTTTCTACTTCATCATCCACTACCCAATCTCTGAAGGGAGAAATAGTGTTTCCTTGAGACATTTCAAAGATAAAATCTAATAATCTATTTCTACTTTCCTCATTCATTCTCTTCAAAGCTTCCTTGAGATTTATTAAAGAAACAACAATCATAAATTCTTTATTTCTAATTTTTTCTTTTAACTTACAAACTAAATTATATACCTCTCCTTTTCCTTCATACCACCCCTTAGAAAGCAAAACCCATTTATTCAAATCCAAGTAGATATATTTCATTAAACAGAGAAGAACCATTATTTTTTAGACTTGTCGGTTAAAAAGATATTTCCCCTTTAAACCTTCCTCATGTGAAATATAATCTCTGCGTAAGGTTGTCTATCTCTCTCCGTCCTATTTAAGACAGGTCTCTTAAATTGTTCCACTATTTTTAATCCGCTTTTTTCAGCAATTATAGGATAAAGATTATATTTATCATTTGCAACAACAAAAAAGTCTCCATCATCTTTTACAAACTTACTTATATTTATGAAAACTTTGCTTATCCCTTCAACATATTCCTCCTTTGCTTTCTGTCCTTGTCCGTTGAATAAAGGGCCTATTTCTTTATCATCTTTTCTTGCAATATCAAAAAGCTCATAAGCATAAGCGTGTTGTTCGTGATAATCAATCTGCCCAACATAAGGGGGGGATGTAAAAATTCCCGCAATTTTTTGATTTAACAACAACTTATAAAACTCAGGATTTTGTTTTTTTACTTCATCAAATATATTTACTTCTCTTGAATCTCCATGAATTACAAAAGAATTAACATCTTTTTTAATATTTGAAAACTCTTTCAATCTTTCTATTGTGTCATAGGTATATCTTATCAAATGTTTAACAACACTATTTATTGGAGTGCATAATTTTTTATGTTTTCTGCAATAATAAGGTCCAATTTGAGGTTCTGTTAAGGTTGCCAAATCCGAGTGCTTTGTTGCTCTGCAAGAACGAGCAGCTCTACTTAAAATAACTCTCAAGATATTTTTTAGGTTTCCATCGTCAATTTTTTCTAATAATTTTGTATAGTAAAAGAGTTCTTGCTTTACTCTCTTTGAAAACCATTTATTCAAAAAACTATTCATATCTTTTTCATTCAATAGCCCAGTCTTATCTTTTGTCCCGTTTTTCTCAAAAAATTCTCTATTTTCATTTAGAAATTGTTTAAGTTTTCCTTCTCCGTATTCTTTTTCATTTTCTATTAATCCCTTTCTAATTTTTGTCTTAAATTCGGGATTCGGAAAATGTTTATTATTAAATTCGGATAATTTTTCTTTTAATTGTTCATCGAAAGAATCATCAAATACTTTTTGACTAAATTCTCTTGTTTTGAAACAAACATTTCTTGCGGTTTTATCTAATTTAACTACATCATGTTTTCCTACTTTAACTTTAGAGATTAAACAATTAAAATCTGAAACATCAATACCTATGGAGTGCAAACCTATTTCTGATGATTGAACAAGAGTTGTTCCACTGCCCATGAAGGGATCAAGAACAACATCTTCCTCTTTAAAATAAATCTTTTTTTTATGAGTATTAATATGTTTATCTAAGAAATATTCAACTAATTGAGGAATAAATTTTCCTTTGTAAGGGTGTAGTCTGTGAACATGTTTTGTAGTATCTGATTCTCTAAGATGAGCAAAGGATAAACCCCAATCTAAATCATTACCTAATTTATTTTTCCATTGTTGCTGTTTTTGAACAACCTCTTCATCATAGTATTTTTTTAGTTCTTCTTGATTAACCTTTATTTTTTTCTGCTCATCAGAATATTTTTTTATCTTAGCATATTGAATTAAATAACTTATATTCGATTGAGACACAGGTCTATCTAAATAATCAGATGCCCATTTTGATGCCTCGGTTATTGATAAAAGTGCTTGACTCATTTTCCTTCCTTTTTTGTTTTTTCTTCCATAAAAACTTCAATACTTCTTGATAAAGCTATTGCGTTCTTTTTACAAAATTCTTTATAATTATCGTAAATATTTTCATCAAGACTTAATGTTACATTCTTCTGTGTCATATTTAACCCCTCATTTGAATACAAATGTAAATAAATGAACTACTATATAAATCTTTTGGCCCATTGTCCAGTGATATAAAGACGCCCCTAAATGTTCTTTTCAGAAAAGAACCAAAACAAGACGCCCCTCTCTCGTCCTTCGGACATATACACTCTCTACGGTCGAATTTATCAGTAATCCAAAAACTCTAAAATTTTCCTTCGGAACGTTGCACTAAATTTTAGGTCTTCCCGTTGGTCAGACGAATATAACAGCGATTCCCAGCGTCGATAAATCGACCAAATTTAAAATTTCATTTTTTGCCCACCCAAGATACGAGAGAAAAGCCTGCGTCCTTCGGACAGATAGCTGAAAACAAGGTTTTCAGAGAAAAACTTCTTTTACCCGACCAACGAGAAAACCAACGAAATTAAAATTTCGCATAACAAAGGGTAAAAGGTTCCGTTTCGCTTCACCCAAATTTTTCATTTAATTTGAGGGGTTCTTAGTCCTTCGGACATTTAGTTTTGCTTCGCAAAATTATTTTAATTCTTTAGCAACTTTTTCGCCTTCTTTTGTTCTTCTGTAAATCCTTCCTGTTCTTTCTTCGGGATTTACAACTTCAACAAGTTTTTTATCTTTCAATTCGGATAAAGCACGAGAAACAAGATTAAAATATGTGTTGCTGTTACTCTTATAAATTTTCATAACTAATTCAGAAGGCATCATCGGTTTATCTAAATTCATAAAAATTTCTTTTCTATTTTTACCTCTTTTTATGAAACCGATTGCTTTTAGCAATTCCATAGCAATCTATAAGCAATTTGGCTTAAGAAACAAATTCAACAATCTATTAGCAAATTGTAAGCGAAAAAAGAAAAGTTTTTAAAGGAGTTATTACACTCTATTTTATTATGGCGAAAGAAAATCACACTTACCAAATTATTTCTGTGATACTTTTAATTGCAGTTATCGCCTTTGCTGGTTTATATTTTACAAAATCTGCACCTTCTCAAGAAATAAATGAGCAAACTTGTTCAGATTATATTAACGAATGTCCTGAAATTCCAGAAGAAAAAGCTTTAATGTTTGGAGTTTTAAACTCTTGGGGCGAAAATTTGTATGATTCTAGTGAATATCTTTTAACCGTAGATGTTTATAATTTTGGAGAAGTAGAAGCTAAAAATGTAGAATTAATTTGTGATATTTATGTGGGTGATAAAGATGGATATACTGTTTCTGAAACTCCTGTAACCACAGTTACAAAGAGAATAGGAAATGTAGCATCAACTTCATATAAATATGCGGAATTAGAAGCTGATAAGAATTCTCAAAAAGAAGGACTTTATCCTCTCGCTGTTTGTTCAGTGAATTATTGTGAAAATTGTGAAATCTTAGACGATAAAATTCCTGAACTAGAATAAAATGTTTTTTATATTTGGGTGGGGACACAGGAACATTAAAAATTTTGGTTCTACTCTTGTTCAAAAATGTCCTATTTGCTCTCATACCTCTCATTATTCTCTTGTGAGAACAAGAGATTGGGCAACCTTATTTTTCATCCCAATTTTTCCTTATGAAACAAAATATTATTTAGAGTGTCCTGTTTGTAAAAATGCTTTTGAATTAGAAAATGAAAATAATATAGAAAAATTAAAAGAAATTGCAGAGCTTATAGAGAAATTTGATAATAAAGAAGTAACAAAGAAAGATTTAAACAAGCAATACAAAGTTTTAGTAAATGGGTTAAAAAAAGAAGAGAAGGGAGAAGATAAAAGCGATGACTAAAGAAATTGTTTATTGCCCCCATTGTAAGAAGGATGTTGTTTTAGCCAGAAGTAATTGGGGGTGGTTTAGAATTTTTTTATATGGACTACATATTTATCCACTCTATAAAAGGAAAGATAAATGTTCAATCTGTGGTAAGAAAATTAAAGATTAAGATTTAAAAAAATACTTAAACTCAAAGAACTCCTTAAAATTATGGGAATTGAAAATATAATTGATGAGGACAAATCAAGATTTTTAGTGACTCTTTATTATTTAGTAATGTTTATTGGCTCTATTCTAATAATCACTTATTTTTACAAAGTTTTTTCTTGGTGGATAACTTTAATGTTTTTTATTATTGGAGTTTTGCATTTTTATTTTCTAATGCAACTACTACAACAAATAAAGATAAAATATCAAATCAAAGACAATCTTTTGGCTCAAAGCAGAACAAATTTAGAATTACAAAACTTAAAATTGGCTAAAGAATTGGGTTATAAAATTAACGAAGAAGAATTAACAAATACATTAAGAAGATTAATCGGTAAGAAAGCCATTTTTCCAAAAGAGAGGGAAGAAAGATTAAGAAAAGAATACACGGACTTTAAGAATAAGAGAAAAGAACAAAAAAAGAAAAATAAATTAAAGAAACAAAAAGAAAAACTTCTTTTATCCGACCAACGAAAACTCACGAAATTAAAATTTCGTCCAACAAAGGATAAAAGGCTTCGCCCAAATTTTTCTGATATACTTTGGGAGTTCTGAAAATAAAAAGATAAATTTTTATATCTGATATTCTCTTATTAAAATATGATATTCCAAAAACCAGAACCAAAATCTAAATCATTCACTTGTCCCCATTGCGGAGTTCTCGCGATGCAAGTTTGGAGTGAGTTTATGACTAATTTTGATAGAGAACATACTTCAGGATGGGAACTCCAAGGGAATATGGATGTTGGAAAATGCGACCATTGTTCAAAAATTACTATTTGGCTGGAGAATGAAATGTTATATCCTAGCAAATCAAGCGTTCCACTTCCAAATGAAGATTTAGAAGAAGATATTAAAAAAGATTATAATGAAGCGGCAGAAATAATTGAAAAATCTCCAAAATCTGCCGCAGCATTACTTCGGCTCGCAATTCAAAAATTATGTAAGCAATTGGGAGAAAAAGGAGAAAAGATTAATGATGATATAAAAGAACTTGTAAAGAAAGGATTGCCCACAAAAATACAAAAATCTTTAGATATTGTAAGAGTTATAGGAAATGAGTCTGTGCATCCTGGACAGATTAATTTAGAGGATAATAAAGAAACGGCATATAAGTTATTTGATTTAGTAAATCTTATTGCCAATACAATGATAACACAACCGAAAGAAATTGACAATCTTTATAATACACTTCCTAAAGAAAAGTTAAAAGGCATAACAGAAAGAGATAAATAAGCCGAAGCTTTATATAGGATATAATAAAACTAATATTATAAGAGGTAAAAATGAAGAACAATTTTCAAGAGAGATTTTTGTTAAGTTTATGTTCTGAAGAAGAGAACATACAAATAGTAAAGACTATCTTAAGAAGTCCTTTAGGATTGGCACAAGAGATTATTAGATTATTATTTGATAATAATTTTAAAGAAGTTAAAGATAATTTAGATAGCATAAAACAATTTGTTGCAGGAATTACTCGTTCAGAATCGCTTGGACAAAATTATTCTTTAGCAAAATTTTATCCTTATCTTTTTTCTTTTCATCAATTTGTTCATAGTTCTTATAGAGCAAGACAAGGTAAAACATTAGAGGAATTATTTAAGGAAGTAATAAGACGGGCAAATAAAGATTTTGTTGTTCCAGATAAGGAGAAAGATAAACACGCAGTTATGTCAGAAGTGTTTAAGGGCTATGACTCTCGATTAGATATAGATGTTGTTGCTAAAAAATCAAAGGGTAAGGTTTTAGCATTACAACTTCGTTCAAGAGATGATACTGGTGGAACAACTGCAAAAGGCTCTCTTGTTGAAGCATTAAGAAGAGTTATGAAAAAGAATGTTGAAAAAGACACGGATTTATTTTATCTTATTGGAATTTGGGATAAAATAAAAAGTAATCAAAAAAATATAACTATAAGTAAAATCTATGAAGCATTAGAACCCTATTTTCAAAAGCCAATTACAAAAGAATTTTTTATAGAAAATATTGAGAAAGGAATAAATCTTCATAAGGGAGTTAAATTAAAACTTGCTTATGGGGATAAAGAAATTGTAAAAAATGTTTCTGAATGGGTTGGAGAGGATACTAAATTAGATTATAGTGATATGGAAAAAATTATTGATACCCTTGAAAGTTCAGATGATTTATGGCTTGCCTATGTAATTGCCTCGCTTGAATTAGAAAATATAGAATTAAAGAATATTAATAATATTGAATATCTAAATGAATTATTGAAAGACGAAAAATATGACACTTCTAATTTTAAATTAAATGAAGAATATTTAAAATTGGCTAACGAATTAGCCCTTAAGATAATTCCTAAATGGGATAAAGATTCTTTGCCCGTTTCTACTATGTCGGAAAAAGCCCACTATATTAGGGATTTAATATTGTTGAGGTTTGTCCATGATATATCCTAAACCAAAAGTTGTGTCATTTAGAGAAAAAGTAAATGGAATTAAAAAATCTACTTACCTAACTCATTCTTTGTATTATCATCCTGCAAAATTTATTCCTCAAATTGTAAGGTTTTGTTTAGACGAATATTGTAAAAAAGGGGAAACGATTTTAGACCCCTTTGCTGGTTCTGGAACAATGGGCGTTGAAGCGGCAACACAAGGTTTTGAATCTTATATGTTGGATATAAATCCCCTTCTTGATTATTTTTATCCTCTAAAGATTCCTTCTTTTTCTAAAGAAGAGTGGGAAAAAGCTTATTATGAAGCAAGAGATTTTTTTAAGGAAGTTATACATAGAGAGCCAAAAGTCGTAAAAAGGATAAACGATAATATTAATTATTGGTATCCTGAAGAGTTATATAATTATTTTTGTAAGGTGTGGACAAACTTCCACGAATTAAAAGATAAAAAAAATAAGATTTCTGTAAATGCTGTTGCACTAATTTTATTTAGAATTTCAAAATATTATTCTTATGCTGAACATTCAATGCCTAAATTATTTATTTCAAAAAGAAAAAGAGCCTTGATTGAAAAAAAGCTTAAAGAACCCGATATTTTTGGATTAATTGAAAGAATGGGTTTTGCGATTCTAAAAGATGTAAAACAATCTGTTGATACTTTAATAGAATTAGACGGAAAACTAAAACATACAAAATATTTTGCAGGTGTTGATTCTTCAGATTTTGACTTTAGCAAAATTCCTGAATTAGACTGCATAATTACTTCTCCCCCCTATTTACAGGCACAGGAATATATGAGAACCTTTAAGCTTGAAATGATGTGGATAGGAATTCCTCAAGAAAAAATAAAAGAAGCAATGTCAAAAGAAATCCCTTTTAGAGAAGCCCCCTCAAGAATAAGAGGAGAATATGTTGATAAAATTAGAGAAGAGATTGGAAGAAAAGATTTGTTAAGATTGTATGATTCTTATTTTTGGTTTACTTTGAAAGCTTTAGAAAATGCCTCAAAAAGATTAAGAAAAAAAGGAAAACTTTGTGTTCTTATTGGAAATCCAAAAATGAAAGGGATAGAAGTAGAAATTTGGAAAGTAATTTACGAACATTTTGTTAAAGATTCAGGGTTTAAATTTATTGATTTATTTGAAGATGAAATTGTTTATAGAAAATTGTTTACTGGTAGAAATAATCAGAATCCTCAAGGAATGAAATCAGAATACCTGCTTGTTCTTGAAAAAAATTAAACAGAAATCTCCCATCTTCTTTTTTAGAAAAAAAGGAGCAAAAAAGGCGGCGGCTCACAAAAACAAAAATACAACAACAATTTCTATTATCTATAAAGGACAGCGTCCCGCCGTCCTAAAGTGTCCTCTTTAAAATTAATATGGCTCACGACTTTGATTTTTTGCCTTCGGCACCGTTGCACTAAAAATCAATCCCTGCAAGTTTTCGGGAGAGTTGAACAGCGATTCAGGCTGACGCCTTTTCCGTCGGAAAAGGGAAATCACAGATGAGTCTAAAACCCCCGACCACCCGCCCCAGTTAGAAGAAATCGCCTAATCCTTTAGATAATTAGCTGAAATAAATTTCAGAAGAAAAACTTCTCTTAACCGACCAACGAAAACTCAAAAAATGCTTCGCACTTTTTCTAACAAAAGTTAAGAGGCTCGTTTCACTCACGCAAATTTTTCTTATTTATTTTGGGGTTCCATCGTCCTTCGGACAGATAGTCGGCTTCGCCGAGAATTCTTCTAAATTTCAACCACTAAATACTTGCGTAGCCCTGCATTTTGATGAATCACAGGAAACACCAATTCCAGTCATAGAAAATCTTTTATCTATCATATTCTCGTGATGTCCAGAACTACCAATCCACCCATCAACAAAACATTTTGCCATTTGACTATTAGAATATGTTGAACCACATCCAACAACATTATAGTGGATTGGCGTTTCTCCAATATTTTCTCCTGCTATTGATGGGTATGCAAAATTTAAATTGCTATGTTCAAAAAAGTTTTCCGAAATCATTTTATCACTCCAACTTCTTGCAAAACTATCAAGATGACTTTTAGAAGTTAAATCTCTTGCTCCGTAATTTTGTCTTTCTTCATTAACTAAAACTAATATTTCTTGTTCTATTAAATTTACATCTCTACCTGAACCACCTCCCAACCATCCACCTCCAGAATTGGAAGAATCAGAACTTCCTGAATTTGAATCAGTTTCAAAACTAAAATTTCCAAGACTGACAGGAGCAAATAGACTAAAATTTGTTTTATTGTAAGTGTCAAAAACTGGATTTAACACTGTGTCTTTATTTGTATAACCTTGCCAGAGCAAAAAGATAAATAAAATGATTATTAAATATTTTAACCAATTTTTTTGTCGTTTTAAAATATTTATTCCTTCCTTTCCCAATCTCCAACCAAATTTTATTGCAAAAAATAAAGAGGTTAAAATCAAAACACCCCCTAACTTTATTATCCAAAGTTCAATTTCATTTAGTTTTGTTGCATTTGAGTAAAAAATACTAAATCCCACTAAGGAAGCCACAAAAATTAAGATTGTGGTTATAAGATAACTTGTTCTTCTTTCATAATCGTATTTATGGTGTTCTCTTCTTTTTAACCAATAAGTTAAATCATTATATCTATCCAAAAAGTAATTTTTTATCTTTTCTTTAAAATTCTGTTTTTTATAATGTTTTTTTGAGGCAGATATTTGGTGTTTATTTCTTTTTGATTTGTTTATCATTTCTTCTGGTTCTTCATCTTCATATTCTTTAATTGATGAAAATATAGAAGCATCTTTCCATCTTCCTTGATTTCTTTTCTTATATTCTTCTAAACCTACACAATTATGAGACTCAGGCAATAAATGGTTATGACAATGCACTAATCCACAAAACTTACATTTATGGGGCAAAACTCCTTCTATCTTCTTACCACAATAACTACATTCCATCATAGATATAATTATATTATCGCAGTTTATTAAGATTACTAATTCTATAAAACACTTCTTTTAGAAAAAGAAGCAAAAGGACGGAACCCCAATTTTCTTTTTTAGAAAAAAAGAAACAAAAAAGGGCGATTTCTCAAATACATTTGGTTTTAGACAAAAACCCACCATCCACTCATCTGTGACTCACGAGGACTTTTTGAAAGTCAGCTCGTGTTTTTCTTTTCAAGAAAAATCCCTGAACAGCAGATTATACGCAATTCAAAAAATATTTTTCTAACAGAGAATAAGGAATGATAGGCTTTCAAAGGGGAATAAATTTGATTTTTTCTTTATTTATAGAGGGGGATAATATGGTGTTTTCTCCACTTCGTTACGAAAACGATTTATATAAAAAGAGAAAACTTATATAATCAATACAACTTTAACTTTTAATCTATAATTGAGGATTAATATGATAAAAAACACACTTGAGAAAAAAGAGGCAATTCAATCTATTGTCAGAACAGCAGTTGAGTCTTATGCAACTGGATTTAGGGCTCGTCATGAGGGAGAAGTAGATAATCCTAACGGAGTAATAAATATGAAAATTCATAATGTATTTATTGCTGCGCTTGGAAAAGATATACAATACTATTCTGCTTTGGTTCGTTCTCTTGATAGTTCTCTTGGAAATATGCTCGAAGGAATGGCAATAAATATTGCAAAATTATTTTATGAAGTAAATAAAAGTGTTGAAGGAGAGTTATATCCTGAACAAACATCGAAAATTGCAGAATTTTTAGAAGCATACAAAAATAGTAAAAATCCACTTAAACCATCTATAGAACATTTTAAAGAGATTAGAAGTATAAAACCAAATCCAAATTCTAAAATTAAATCAAAAGTTCATGTTAGTGATTATTATTTGATTGATAAAGAAACAAATACTCATCATTTAATAGAATTAAAAATTGGTGGTGATTTAGATAATAAAAAAGCTCGTTCTGAAAAAGAAGCAATTTTTGAACAATTTGCAATTTTAGCAAATTCTCTAGGTAAAGATGCAACTATTAAAGCTCATTTTGCAACAGCATATAACAGATTCGGAGAAGATAACGAATGGAAGCAAGGAAGGGTTTTGCAATTTTTTTCAAAAGATGAACTTTTAATTGGAAGAGATTTTTGGAATTTTGTTTGTAAATCAGAAAAAGGATATGAATTAGTTTTAGAGACATATAAAGAAAATGCCCAATTAATCACAGACGCTTTAGAAGAAATCAAAAATACTTATTTAGATTAAGGTAATAAAATGACAATGCAAACACTCATAAAATGGCCTGGTGGCAAAACAAAAGAATTTATCTATATAAAAGATTTAATTCCCTCTTTTGAAAGGTATACTGAACCTTTTTTTGGTGGTGGGGGAATATTTTTTCAGTTAGAACCTAAAAATGCAATAATTAATGATATTTGCGAAGAATTAACTGACTTTTATTCTTTGTTAAAAGAAGAGAATGAAAGAGAAGATTTTAAAAAAGAATTATATGAATACGCTAATAACTGGGAGAAAATACCTAAATATATTAAAATTTTTGAAAACGAACTAATTGATTTGTATAGGGATTTTAAGGAAAATAAAATCACAAAAAAAGAACTTGAAAAAAATATAAATACTATCTTACTGAATAAAGAAGATCAATTTAATGGTTTGTTTTTAAAAAAATTCTGCTTAGACGAAAAAAATCTATTAAAACAAATTATAAAAAATTTAATTTCAAAAATTCAAAGAACAAAAAAAATCGAACAAGAAAGAGGAACTTTGCCAGCAGGAGACTTGCATAAAAATATTGAAACTGCTTTTAGAAGTGGATTTTACATGCACTTTCGTGATGTTATGAATTTTAACGGAAGTAAATATAAAATAAGTTTACCGAAGAAAATAGCAAACTATTATTTTGTAAGAGAGTTTTGTTATGGTTCAATGTTTCGTTTTAATTCAAATGGACATTTTAATATTCCTTATGGAGGAATAGGATATAATACTAAAGATTTTAGAAAAAAAGTTGATTACATTTTCAGTGATGAAGTAAAAAAAATATTCCAAAATACAATTATAAAAAATAAAGATTTTGAAGATTTTTTTAATGAATTTGAGTTTTCTAAAAAAGATTTTATTTTCCTTGACCCTCCTTATGATACAGACTTTAGCGATTATGAAAAAAAATCATTTGATAAAAAAGACCAAGAAAGATTAGCAAAGTGTTTATATAAAACAAAAGCTAATTTTATTTTAATAATTAAAAAGACAGATTTTATTTACGACCTTTATAACAACAAAAAGAATATTAAAATAGATAGTTTTGAAAAATGCTATTTGTACAATGTAAAAGGTAGAAATGATAGAAATGTAGAACATTTAATTATCTACAATTTTTAAATATGAAAGAAATAAACACAATTATTCATGGAAATTGCATAGAAGAGTTAAAAAAACTTCCTAATAACTCAATAGATTTAATTTTTGCAGACCCTCCATACTATTTACAACTACCAAAAGGAAAAAGATTGAAGAGAGCAAACGGAACTGAAGTTATTCCAGTTGATGATGAATGGGATAAATTTGAGAGTTATGAAGATTATGATAATTTTACAAAGTCTTGGCTTTCTGAATGTCAAAGAATTATAAAACCGACTGGCTCAATTTGGGTTATCGGAATGTATCACAATATTTTTAGAGTTGGAACAATAATGCAAGATTTAGGGATTTGGTTTTTAAATGATGTCATTTGGATAAAAACAGATGCTTTACCAAATTTAAATGGAAGAAGATTTACAAATAATCACGAAACTCTAATTTGGGCAGTAAAAGATAAAAATTGTAAAAATTATACTTTTAATTATGAACAGATGAAACAAATAAATGGCGGAAAACAGATGAAAGATACTGATTGGATTTTTGGATTATGTAGAGGAAATGAAAGACTAAAAGATGAAAATGGAATAAAAGCACACCCCACACAAAAACCTTTAAAATTGATACAACAAGTTTTACTTACTGCAACAAATAAAGGCGATTTAGTTTTAGATCCATTTTTTGGAACAGGTACAACTGGAATCGTTGCTAAAGCACTTGATAGAAATTGGATTGGAATAGAAAAAGAACAGAAATATGTTGATATTGCAAATAAAAGAATTCTGAATTTTAAAAAACAATAATGAGTTTTCCTTTTTCCAATTCACCCCTAACCCCTCTTGGAAAAAGAAAAACGAAAAAATCAAATTTATAAGAAATGAGGAAAGCCTATCATAATTAGTAAGAACGAAAAATATTTTTTGAACTCACTCCGCTAAGCTTCGTGCCACGCTGCGCTCTCCTCCTTTCAGTCGTCGGGGCGTATAACAAGTGTTATGTCTAATTAAAATCACTTTTCTTTCCCACCCAATAGAACGCGCGCTAAAACCGACGAAAAACAAAAATTATTTAAACAAGCGCCATCTTGATATTTAGAGGTGATGGCACCTCAAGATGCCGAATTCTTGAAAAACAAAAATGGGGCAAGTTCAAATACAAGCCCCCCAAATAAGAACACTCTTAGATTCTTCTAACCAATTTTATCAAAATTTACTCGGTTACAAATCAGAACAAACTTCTTTAGAACAAATTCCAGAAAGAGAGTGGAATGAATTTGCAACACAAAGAGGATTAAATCCAAATTCATCAGGAATTTATCTTCCGAGAAATCAAACAGCAGTAATTCAAGACCAAAATTCTTTAAGTTTATTCCATGAATATTTTGGGCACGGATTATATTGCGAACAAAACTTAACAGGAAGAAGATTAGTTGACTTAGAAAAAAGACTATTAGAAGAAGAAAAACAAGAATTTCAAGAAAGAAGATTTACTTTAGAAGATGTTCAAAGATTTAGACAACAAAATAAAACTTTTCAAGAATTAGAAAATTTCAGACAAGAGAATTTAGGCAGATATGAATTATTTGCAATTTGGACAGAATATCTACTTTCAGGAGAGCATAATTTAAGAGAAGATTTTGAAAGAAAATATGATTCTTTACAGAATGGAGATAAAGAATCGGTTGATTCTGTAATTAATTTTTCTGAAAATTATGGAAATTTAGCGACTATGTATTCTCAAGGAATGGCGAGGAGAAAGACAGCGGAGAGAGTTAAGAGTTTGTTGGGGGAGATTTACAAAGACAAAATTCAAAATGTAATATTTGCTTTGCTTTATGGTTCAAGAAAAGAATTTAGTGATATTGATGTTTTTATGGTTGGAGAAAATCCGCAAGAATCTCATTCTAACTTTTTAGATGTAAAAATGCAATCTCCACGAGATTTAAGAAAAGGAATTAAAAACTCTGATGTTCGGACTTTAATTCCTTTAATGAATGGAGAATTTATATTTGGAGATAGAGATTATTTTGAACAAGCAAGACGAAGAGTTTTATCTCAACCAATTTCAGAAGAAGCAATAAAACATAATCTAAAATGGTCTTATCGTATGCAAAGATTAAGAGATGAAAATTTAGAAAACGATTTTTTAAAAAATAAATTTGAAGGATACTCTCAAACTTATTTAGCAAATGCCTTAGCTTTAAGAGAAGGTAAAAGATTGTTTACAAAAGAAGATTTACTTTCATATTCTCAAAACGAGAAACCTATACAACTGAAAGGAGGTACCGAAAAGAATGCAACTTGAACAAACTTTAGGAATGTATCAACCAATGCAAATGCAAAGAACTGAACCACAAAGAGAAAGAGTTTATAGCATTGTAGATTTGGAATCTTTGAGTGCTAGTGCTCTGTATGCTGAAATTAAAAAAGGAGATTATATCAAGAGCAACGATAGAAATCTAAATTTCTATAACCTGATTAATCCAAAAAATTTTGGTGAGACAGAAGTTGGAATGCAAAATGATGGAGAAAGTCATAAGGCTTTTAAAGAAAGAATGCAAAGTCAAGGAGGATATAGGATTGTTCCAACAATTAAAAGCGGTAGTTAAAATGAATCTTCAAGAAATGTATCCCAAAGAATGGAATGATTTACAAAATCACAGGATTTCTAAAGAAAGAATAGATGAATATCTTTTAAAATTCGTCAATAGACTTTTAAAAGAAGTAAAAGCTGGAAAAAGAGATAATGACGATTTAGGGGATGGGTGGAGTCTAGTTATAAATCTTAAAGAAGGAGAGTATAACTTGAATCCTTTAGTTTATTCTTTCCTATTTAGACTTGGAGACTACGGTTTAGAAAAAGGTTTTTCTGAAGGTGAGAGTGAATATGGAAGAATGTTTAATTCACCCGAAGAAGTAGAAACTGAACTTAAAAAAGTAGCCAATAAACTCGGGATAGATTTAGAATTGTAATTTAGTTTTTTTTATTTGGCTCCTCACGGAGCCTTTTTTATTTTTTAAAAATTTATAAACTTTAAAAATCTTTTAAATTTGCCTGAGCAGAATGTACCAACAAGCAAAAGAGCACTAACGGTTCGGCCGAGCTCCACTTTTGACGAGGGTTTGAACTCTCTAGGGCTCTTTTTTTATTTTTGTTTTTCAAAAACGCGCGCGTCAGATTAAATTCCCCACCCAGAAAAGTGATTTTAACTCTGCGCTCCTCACTTCGTTGCGGTGCTCGGGAACGGGTTGCACCCTTTCGCAAGCTCACCCAGACATAACAGCGATTATATCTAATTTGTCTTCCCTATTCAGTTACAATAGAAACGCTTTTAAACCCAAATCTACACATCAAAATATGAAAACACAGATACTTGGACTAATATTTGCGTTATTTTTAACAATAAATCTAGCTTCAGCTGTAGTAATAACTTCAGTAGTCTCAGATTCATTTTCTCCTGGAAAAGAAGGAAGCATCAGAATTGGAGTCGAAAACACACTTATAGATGATATTCAGGACGTTGTCCTTACTTTAGATTTCAAAGGGCTTCCATTCATACCTGTAAGAGGTTCTTCAGATGGATTTGACGAATTGAATTCTGGAGATGATGGATTATTTAATTTTGTAATCAGAGCATCAAATGATATAACTCCTGGGAACTATCAAATACCTTATACAATAACCTTCGATGAGAATGACGTTCCCAAAATAAGAACAGGTACAATAGGAATAAAGGTTGAAGGAACAACTGAATTATCCTATTCAATAGATACAGAAAATCCTATAATTGGACAAGAAGGAAAAATAAGTCTTAAGATAATAAACAAGGGATTCGCAGATGCCAAATTCGTTTCTGTCAGAGCAGTCCCTTCAGGATTTACACTTTTATCAGAAGATGATATTTACATCGGAACAGTAAGTTCAGATGATTTCGAAACAGCAACATTTAATGTAATCTTCAACAGCAACAATCCTTCTCTATCAGCAATTATTGAATACAGAGACTTTGATAACAATAAGTTTACCAAAAGCATAGACTTGCCTGTAAAAGTATATACCCAAGATAGAGCAATAGAACTTGGATTAATAAAGAAAAATAATACTCCTTTGTATATAGGAATAGGAATTGTCGTAATAATTGCTTGGTTTGTTTGGAGATCAATTGCTAAAAGAAGAAGAATCAAGAAAAGTATGCAGAGAAGTTAAAATGGTAGACTCAAGGATAGTTGTTAAAAACGACAATGTCTTTTATGCAGGCCCAGGAACTTTTAGTGATTGGGAAACAAGAATTCCTGAAAACTCAAGGGGTGCTAAGAGATATATTGTGACAGAAATTTCTCAAACAGGTAATATTCTTAATATTGCAAAGATGTATGCAACCAGACAAGGGGAAGGAAGATACAAACTATCAAAGCAAGGTCGTGTCAGTCTCGATATGGATGATATGGCCCAATTAAAAGGTTTGATGAAGCATTTGGCAGGAAGTTGAAAGTCCCATGTTAAAAGACTATTTTTCTCTAGCATTTTCGAACCTAAAACATAGAGGTTTGCGTTCCTGGTTAACAATGCTTGGAATATTTATAGGAATTGCAGCAGTTGTCTCATTAATTTCTCTTGGAAACGGACTTGAAAGCGCAGTCTTAGGACAATTTGCTTCATTAGATGCAGACAAATTAACAGTTCAAAATTCTGGAAACGGTCTTGGCCCTCCAGGTGCAACATCTATAGTCGCACTAAACTCACATGATGTAGATTTAATAGAATCAGTCAGAGGGGTAGATGAAGTAATTCCCAGATTAATCAGAATTGTTTCAGTAGAATACAATAAGGTAAAACAATTCAAGTATATAGCCGATGTTCCAGATGATGTTAAGAGAGCAATAATAGTAGATTCTTTAAATGTAAAAATAGCAGAGGGAAGATTCCTTCAAGACGGAGATAGAAAGAAAGTTGTTCTTGGTTCAGATTTCATAGATGACAGTTTTGACAAACCAATTAGAGTAGGTTCAAATCTAAAAATTCAAGGAGAAAATTTCGAAGTCATAGGGATTCTAGAAAAAGGAAGCACATTCCAGATAAACTCTGTAATCTTAATGCCTACAGATGACTTAAAATCAATTTTAAAAATAGACGACCAAATAGATTTAATTGTAGTACAAGTTGAAAATAGAGATAATTTAGAACAGGTTTCCAACGAGATAGAAAGAACATTAAGAAAAGATAGAAAAGAAAAACTAGGGGAAGAAACTTTCTCTGTCCAAACGCCCCTGCAAAGCGTTTCAAGCATCTCAACAGTTCTTAATATAATCAATCTTATTGTTTCAGGAATTGCAGCCATCTCTCTCTTAATCGGAGGAATTGGAATAGCAAACACCATGTTTACTTCAGTTTTAGAAAGAACAAAAGAAATAGGAATAATGAAATCAATAGGTGCAAAAAATAGAGACATAATGTTAATTTTCATCATAGAATCTGCTTTCCTTGGCTTGGTCGGAGGAATTATAGGTGCAGCTCTTGGATTAGCATTAGCATTCGGAATATCCTCCTTAGCCTCATCTTTCCTAGGAGGAATTGAATTACAAGTTAGCATTTCTATCCCTTTAATCGCAGGTTCAATTCTATTCTCGCTAGCTCTCGGATTATTCTTTGGTCTAGTCCCTGCTTATCAAGCCAGCAAATTAAATCCTGTGGAGGCATTGAGGAAATGATAGCAGTTCCAAGGCAAAGTATAAACGAAGTTCTGGAGTTATATAATCCAGAGCAGAGATTTTTACAAAGTATGTCCATAGATGATAATCTAGTTATGACTGGGAGATTTATCATTGGTCAAAATGGCACTCATCAGGAAGCTGCGCAGGAAGATGCAGATATTTGTTTAAGTCAAATGGTTTGCGCATCTATGTACGAAAAAATGAGAAGAGGGGGAAATATAGGATGCCTTTCTGATTTTCATTCAGTGAGGAAAAGAAGCCATTTGACCATCTCTCCAAGAATATTTAGTAAAATCCCTACAGGAGAAATCAAAGCAGAAATGAGGTTAGTTTATATGAGAAAACAGATAGGACAAGTTTCTTATGTGTGTGATTTTGAATTTGAATGCGGAGTTTATCAAGGCAGACTGACTTTTGATATAATCGGATTGGGGGCAGCAAGATGAAGAACAAATATTTGTCTTTTATAAAAAACTCATTAATTTCATCAGCTGCAGTCATAGGCGCAGGAATTGGAGTTTCAGAACTCGCAGCAGATTTTACAGACAATGGGAAGATAATAGGTGCACTTTCTACAATTGCAGGCTATGCCGCCGGATGGGCTGCTTTTCTCCCTCTGCAAGCCATAGATAATAGGGAGAATTATATGCAAAATGAAAGGTTCAATACAAAGAGGTTTATCACAGATAATATAAAATTAGGAGTCCCTCTTATTATGCTGGACGGAGCTTACTTATTAGCAAGGCCATTTATGCAGGATTATCTAATAGATTCAGGGGTAAGTGAATCAAGGTCTTCATTATTTTCAGATATGATATTTTTGCCTGTATATATAACTGCCGCAGTTTTCTTGGCAAGGAAAATAGGAATAATCCCGAGAGCAGGAAAAAGTCTGGAGGACAAGGTAAAATGAACCCTGCAAGAAAATTAAATGAATGGCAGAACAGAATAGGGGTAAGAAAATTATTAAACGCCAGAAGAAGAGATCCTGAAAAATGGAATGAAATTTTTGAGACAAAAGATAATGCAGACGTGGACAGAGCTACACATATCCATTATTTAAAAAATCTCGGAAGAAAAAATAGCGATGCCAATTTGACTACTCTCCATATGGGTGGCTCGACATTTGTTGGAGCCTTAGCATCGGTAACTGCACTGCATCTAAATAGAAATTATGGGCTCAACATCAATGAAGGATTAATTTGCATTTCTGCATACCTTGGTACCACTCTATCTCTTGGTTTTTTAGGATTTAATTATTTAAATAAAAAAATATTACTTGAGCCTGAGACTTATCCTGAAGTAAGAAAAAGAGCTTTAGAGAACATAGCCCAAAAGAGATATTGGAGATCTTATACTGAAGGAGGAGCTGACTGATGATCTCCGACTATTTCATCCTTGCATTAAGAAACATAAGAAAAAGAAAACTTAGAAGCTGGCTTACACTAATTGGAATCTTTGTATCCATAGCAACTATCTTTGTCCTAATTGCATTGTCTTTAGGATTACAAGGAGCGGTAGAAGAACAATTCCGTATTTTAGGAACAGACAAATTCTTCGTTCAACCTAGGGGACAATTAGCAGGTCCTGGAACAGGAGGAGCAGTAGAATTAACACAAAAAGATTTAGATGTAATAAAGAAAGTCCAAGGAGTAAAAGAAATAACCGGATTCTTAATAACTAATGGAAAAATAGAATATCATAGTCAGATTAGGTACACTTATGTTATAGGAATTGACTTGGAAACAGCGGACCTTTTTCTTGAATCAGGAAGTATGAGTATATTAGAAGGAAGACAATTAAAGAAAGGAGACACAAAAGACACAACAATAGGCTATGATTACGAATATAGAAATGTTTTTGACAAACCAGTTACTGCAGGAGACACAATATTAATCAATGATGTTGAATTCAAGGTAAGGGGAGTGATATCAAGAATAGGAAATCCCCAAGATGACAAAAACATTCTAATGCCTATAGATGAGGCAAGAGCTCTTTTCGGAATTCCAGATAGATTTGATAATATAGTAGTTCAAGTAGAGTCTGGAGAAGATATTTCTGTTGTTGCAGCTAGAGTAGAAAAGAAACTAAGAACTTCAAGAGACGTAGCAGAAAAGACTCAAGACTTTACAATTCTAACTCCAGAAGAACTGTTAGCAAGTATTGGAACAATTCTAAACATAATTACCGGATTTTTGTTAGGAATAGCTAGTCTTTCCTTAATTGTTGGAGGAATTGGAATTGCAAATACCATGTATACATCTGTAGTAGAAAGAAGGAAAGAAATTGGAGTAATGAAGGCCGTCGGAGCTAAAAATTCTGATATAACTCTTATTTTTCTGATAGAATCTGGCCTTTTAGGATTAGTCGGAGGAATAATGGGAGTCATCTTAGGGATAATTATAGGAAAAACAATAGAATATATCGCAGTCAATCAACTAGGAACAACGCTTTTAGCAGTTGCATTTCCCTCATGGTTAATTATAGGCTGTCTCGTTTTCGCATTTCTTGCGGGAGCAATATCTGGCACACTTCCAGCAATTCAAGCAGCAAGGATTAAGCCAACAGAAGCACTAAGATATGAATAAAGGGGTAGAAGTAACTGCTTAATATTAACTTTAAAGTAACACTAAAAAGAAAGTTTTAAATACTTGAATTCTAATAAATAATTATGTCAAATAGTTCAGAAGCTGTAATAAATTCCCGGAATGAATCTCTTAATGGGTTTGAAAGAGGATACAATAAATTTGTAAGTATTCTTCCAGATACGCCCAAGACACTTGAAGGCGTTGTCTTGACTTCTATTGGAGCAACAGCGGGAGCAGGAATCGCCGCGCTTGCGACGTACCTTCCTGAAGGTCAAATATCCGGTCCAACTATCTCTGGACTATTAGGCGCAATTTCCGCAAAAATCATGACTGGCGACAAAAATTTTTTGGGCAAGACTACTTCTTCTATAGCATTACTACCCGGCGCATTAGTCGGTTGCTGGATAGGTCAGTTGTCTGAAACTCTCTATGGGACACCAGAAGGATATATTTTTTCTTATTTGGTCTCAGGGGTTGCAGGTTTTGGAGCAAGTATTAGTTTTGGAATTATGATTGATGCGGTTGATGGTATTATGGACTACCCTATCTCTAAATTTTTCAATAGGGGTGCTAAAAGATCACATGAAAGACCAAGCCCAAGAGGAATTTACCGAACAGCTACCGCAACAGCCCTCGGAGCAGCGAGCTTCTTAGCAATTGACAATCAGGCAAGAGAGCATTTCCCTAATCTATATTCTCCTGCCGCCCAAGTAATTACCGCAGAACCTCAAAAAGCAAATGAAGAATTATATATCAAGTCGGGAGATGAATTTGTCCCTTATAATATTTCTCACGAAGGTAAGGAAAACCAGTAAGATATTCTGAATAAATGGGCTTTGTCCGGAATAGATTT